>USCJ01000007.1 GCA_900553215.1 uncultured Collinsella sp. | reverse complement strand
AGCGGGTGGTTTAAAGCTGGCCGCTGCGCGGCCAGCAGACTAAAGTCTTGAATTATCCCGCGTGGGCTTGTGGCTCACGCGGGATAATGGCCTCTTACTTTTGCTTGTCCTGTTCCAGCAGATCGGACGGTGAGCGATCGGGCTTGCCGCCGCGGAAAATCTCGCGGCCATGCAGACGATGCTCCAGGTCACGTTCGGCCTTTTCCTCGTCAATCTTGGTCTGGCTCACCACCGGGTCCTCGATCAGCGACGAAACCGAGTTCACCTGTTTTTGAATGCGCTCGGCAATGGTGTCGTCCATGCTTACGATGCGCATCTTCCAGTCGATACTCGTGGCGTTGGATGAGCTCTTGGTCCACACAAACGTCAAAATGGCGCTCTGATGACCCCGCGCGGGAAACATGCCAAAGAAGGAATCGTGCTGAATGTTGCTATCCTCGTCGATATAGGCGTGAACGTTATACACCACGCGGTCGATCTTATCGTTGAGCAGCGCGTTGGTCGCAAGCGCAGCGGCCTGAATCTGCCCGTTGGACAGCAGCTCGAGCTCGTTGGCAGACGATGTGTCCAACACCGTCACCTCGACCGTGCCCGTACGCTCATCAGCTTCATCGACGGTAAAGTCGAGCGGGAACTGCGTAAAGCCGTTGCCCCACTCAAGGCCGCCCTTCAGCGCCGTCGAAACGGTATCCACCGAAACGCTCTCGGACAGGTTGGCGGTGTTCAGGCGTCGCATCACGCCGTAGCCAATCTGCATGCCCACAATCAGCACCAAGATGCCAATGACCACGGCCATGGCAGTCTTCGTAATGGTATGGCTCACCTGCGAGCCCGAAGGGTCGTCCTCGGACAGCGGGTCGATATGTTTTGCCTGGCTCGCGCGGTCCTCGCTGCGCAGCTGCGCTAGCGCCGCTTTGTCACCGCGCTTGGCCGCAGCCTCCTTCTCACGCATGCGCTCGGTGCGCTTTTTTGCAAGCGTGGGATCCAAGACACCGGATGCATCGATTTCGGAGAATAACTCCGTCACTTCTTCCGGAGTCAAAGGGTTCTTGTCAGCCATAAACTTCCTGTCATATCAATCAGTCGAGCTCGTGCGCACGCGCACCTTCGAACTGCATTCGATAGTAACGGGCATAAGTGCCGCCACGGGCGAGAAGCTCCTCGTGCGTGCCACGCTCCACAACGCGACCATGCTCAACGGTCGCGATCTCATCGGCATGCTTAATGGTCGAAAGACGGTGGGCGATGATAATCGTGGTGCGGCCGCGTGCCAGCTCTTCGAGCGACTCCTGCACCGCCTCCTCGCTCTCGTTATCCAAAGCACTCGTCGCCTCATCCAAAATAAGGATCTTGGGGTTCTTGAGAAACACTCGCGCGATGGCAACACGCTGCTTCTGTCCGCCCGAAAGACGGCTGCCGCGCTCGCCCACGACCGTGTCATAACCCTGTGGAAGCGACTCGATAAAGGCATCGATGTTGGCGCGACGGGCGGCCTCGGCGATCTCTCCTGCCGTAGCGCCCGGCTTGCCGTAGGCGATGTTCTCGCCAATCGTGCCGTCAAACAGATAGACATCCTGCTGCACCAGGCCGATGGCGCGACGCAGGCTCTGCTGCGTCACATCGCGCACGTCCTGGCCGTCGATGCTAATGGATCCGGCAGCCACGTCATAAAAGCGCGGCAGCAGCGAACAGGTCGTGGACTTGCCACCGCCCGAAGGGCCAACCAAAGCGATGGTCTGCCCGGGCTTGATGGACAGATTCATATGGTCGATAACGGGACGCTCTTCGGCATCGCCCTCGCCCAGCTCAACGTCCTCGTAGTTAAAGCACACGTCGTGATACTCCACGGCGCCGGCAGTCACCTGCAGATCCGTAGCGCCCGGCTTGTCCTGGATATCCGGCGCGGTCGAGAGCACCTCGTCCATGCGCTTAAAGCCGGCGATGGCCTTCTGATACGTTTCGGCCGAATTGACGAGTGTCTCGAGCGGCGTGCAGAACAGCGAAATATAGAGTGCAAAGGTCGCCATATCGACCGCCTGCAGCTGTCCCTGGGCGACCAGCCAGCCGCCCAGCAGCACCACGATCACATAGAGCACACCCGAGAGCAGGCCATACGTCGCGGTATAGACGCCCATGGCGTGATACATGTTCTCCTTGGACGAAAGATAGCGATTGTTGGAGGCGCGGAACTTGAAGCGTTCGGTCTCCTCATTGGCAAAACTCTTGACCACGCGCATGCCCGCCAGCGAATCCTGCAGCTGCGCATTGATGCCGCTGATCTTTTTGCGGTTGTCGCTAAAGACCTCGCGCATGCGCATGTTCTGCCAAAACATGATGACCGCAAACGCCGCCGTCACCACAGCCATGGCAAGCGCCAGCACCGGGGCGATGGTAAAGAGGATCACAAACGAGCCGATAATCTCGATGCCGCAGATGATGATCCACTCGGGCACGTGATGCGCCGCCTCGCAGATATCGAACAGGTCGTTGACCACGCGGCTCATCATGTCGCCCGAGCTGTTGCGGTCAAAGTACGCAAAGCTAAAGCGCTCATACTGGTCAAACAGGTCCTCGCGCATTTTGGACTCCATACGCGCGCCCATCACGTGACCCCAATAGCTCACAAAATAGCGGCAGGCGCAGCGGACGGCATACATCAGCACCAAGCCCACCGCGATCATGCCGAGCGCCTGCATAATGACAGCCTGACCCTGAGTAAACAGCCCACCGGTCAAATTGCGCAGGATAATGGGGAACGCCAGGTCAATGGCGGCAAGCACCAGAGCGCAAACAGTATCAGCAACAAAAAGCCCCATCTGGGGCTCGTAGTAAGAAAGAAACCTCTTAAACATAGTCACCTTACGCGGTTTTACCAAACCGCGTTTCGTCTCGACGCTGCAAGTGCTCCATTTGGACAATCTGGCCTTCAATCGTCGGTCGCGTATATCCATACGCTTCCCTCCTCTTTTAGGCCACCTTGTCTCAATTGGAGCACTTTCGCTGACTTACACAAACCTGCGGGATCATCCCCGCTCGTTAAAGATCGGCCCCACCCAAGCGGTGCGCGATGCTGTCGCAGGCAAGCGCGCCTACGACGGTCTTGGCGTCTTCGATCTTGCCGTCGAGCACGGCGTCGATCAGCTCGTGCAGCGGCACCAGGTCCACGTTGACAAACTCGTCATCGTCGGGGTTGGGCGCATCAAACTCGAGCTTGGTAGCCAAGTAGATGTGGATGATCTCATCGCAAAAACCGCAGGACGTGACAATCGACGTCAAAAAGCGAATGCGACCAGCCCTAAAGCCCGTCTCCTCATGCAGTTCGCGCTTGGCGCAATCGAGCGGGTCCTCACCTGAATCGAGCTTGCCGGCGGGAATCTCGACCGTCACGCGGTCGATGGCGGTGCGGTACTGACGCACCAGTACGATCTTGCCACTCTCGGTCAGCGCCACAACGGCCGCCGCACCCGGATGGCGAACGATATCGCGGGCGCTGCGGCGACCGTTGGGCAGCTCAACCTCAAGACGGTGGACGTCGAGGATCTTGCCCTTCCAGGCGCACTCCTCCGAAAGAATCTTCTCGTGCAGCTCGGCATCGTGCGGGTCATCGTCGCCCAGCACCAGCGCCGGCTCGTCAGCGACCTCGCCACCAGGTTCGCCCTCGGCGTGCCCATACACGCGGCTGTCCTCCTCGACGATCTGCGCATCCACGAGCTCTTCGTTCTTTTCGTCCATCCGTCTCATTCCTCTCGGACTTTAGGCATCCCAGGCGTCGCGGCCGCGCAGCGCGCGCAGGCCGATGTCGTGACGCAGGGTCTTACCCTCAAAATCAATCTTCTCGCAGGCCTCGTAGGCAAGGTTGCGAGCGTTCTCGAACGTGTCGCCCAGAGCGGTCACGGCAAGCACGCGACCACCATTGGTCAAGAGCTGGCCGTTCACCACAGCAGTGCCCGCGTGGTACACGGTCACGTTCTCCATGGCCTCGGCATCAGTGATACCGGCGATGACCTTGCCCCTCTCGTAGCTGCCGGGATAGCCCGCGCTCGTCAGGACAACGGCCACGGCCCACTCGTCGCGCCAGTCGAGCTCAATCTGATCGAGCTCACAGTTGGCGCAGGCCAGCATGACCTCAACCAGGTCGTTCTTAAGGCGCGGCAGCACGACCTGCGTCTCGGGGTCGCCAAAGCGGGCATTGAACTCCAGCACCTTGGGGCCGGCGGGCGTGAGCATAAAGCCGCCGTACAGGCAGCCGCGGTAGTCGATGCCCTCGGCAGCAAGCTCGGCAACGGTCTGCTCCATGACCTTCACCATGGTGGCGTGCTCCTCGTCGGTCACGATGGGCACCGGGCTGTAGACACCCATGCCGCCGGTGTTGGGGCCCTTGTCGCCCTCGAGCGCGCGCTTGTGGTCCTGCGAGGTGGCCATGGGGCGCACGGTCTTGCCGTCGGTAAAGGCCAAAAGCGAGCACTCGGGGCCGGTCAGCATCTCCTCGATAACCACGGTGTTGCCGGCATCGCCAAAGGTGCCGCCAAAGCACTCGCGCACGGCCTCCTCGGCCTGCTCAAGTTCGGTCGCCACGATAACGCCCTTGCCCGCGGCAAGGCCGTCGGCCTTGACGACCAGCGGAGCGCCCTGCTCACGCACATAAGCAAGAGCCGAAGCCTCGTCGGTAAACGAGCCGTAGGCTGCCGTCGGAATGCCCGCGCGCTCCATGAGCTGCTTGGAGAACAGCTTAGAGCCCTCCATCTGGGCGCCCTCGGCACCCGGGCCAAAGCAGGGAATACCCACCGCGCGCACGGCGTCGGCCACGCCCGCCACGAGCGGAGCCTCGGGGCCAATTACCACGAGTCCGCATCCGTGGCTCTGCGCAAACGCCGCCACGGCCGCAGGATCGCAGTCGTCGAGAACAACGTTCTCGCCGCAGCTCGCGGTGCCGCCGTTGCCCGGCGCGATGTAGAGCTTGCCGGCGCGCGGTGATGCTGCGAGCTTAGCTGCCAAAGCATGCTCACGGCCGCCGCTGCCCAACAACAGGATGTCGATGGTTTGAGTGTCCGCCTTCAAGGGTGCCTCCTCTATGGATGAATGGCCCGCTCCGCGCGAGCCCTTTGCAAGCAAATATACCCCTCGGCCGCCCGCTTGGGCTGCAAAGGGGTATATCGCAATAACCAAATAGTCCCGATTACTTCCAGAATCGGTTGATGATCTGCTCGCGACCGGCGCCGACGCCAATGAACGTCACGCGGGTGTGTGCCAGATCCTCGATAAACGCCACGTAGTCCTGAGCCTCCTGCGGCAGCTCATCAAAGCTGCGGCAACCGGTGATGTCGCACTTCCAGCCGGGGAGCTCCTCGTAGATGGGCTTGGCATGCTCAAAGCGCACCTGATGCTCGGGCACGCTGGTGTAGCGCTCGCCATCGACGTCGTAGGCCACGCACACCTTGATGGTGTCGAAGGCCGAAAGCACGTCGAGCTTAGTCAGGGCGATAT
This sequence comes from uncultured Collinsella sp., assembly GCA_900553215.1. Taxonomy (GTDB): domain Bacteria; phylum Actinomycetota; class Coriobacteriia; order Coriobacteriales; family Coriobacteriaceae; genus Collinsella. The sequence goes on along the minus strand of USCJ01000007.1, from coordinate 11,293 downwards.
CGGTGAGGCCGTTGACGCGTGAGGCGTAGTTGGCGATGGGGCCGTCGAACCAGCCGCAGCGACGACGGCGACCGGTGGTCACACCGTACTCATAGCCCTCCTCGGTCAGCGTGTGACCGGCCTCGGACTCATAGGAAAGCTCGGTGGGCATGGGGCCCGAACCGACGCGGGTGATATAGGCCTTCATGACGCCCAGCACGCGGTCGACGTTCTTCATGCCCACGCCGGAGCCGGTGATGGCGCCGCCGGCGGTGCAGTTGGAAGACGTCACGTACGGATAGGTGCCGTGGTCGATGTCGAGCAACGTCGCCTGGGCGCCCTCAAACAGCAGGTCCTTGCCCTCATCGATCATGTTGTTGAGCAGCAGGCTCGTCTCGGGGATGTAGGGACGCAGGCGCTCGGCCATGGGCAGGTACTCGTCGCAAATCTGGTCCACGGTGTAGGTGGGCAGGTTGTAGATGAGCTCAAGCTCGGGGTTCACGCGGGCGAGAGCGGTCTCCAGCTTGTCGCGGAACAGCGCCTCGTCCAGCATATCCTGCATGCGCAGGCCAATGCGGGCCATCTTGTCCTGATAGCACGGACCGATACCGCGCTTGGTGGTACCGATGTTCTTCTTGCCGAGCTTCTGCTCAAAGGCGCCATCCAGGTCGATGTGGTACGGCATGATGACATGCGCGTTGCCGCTAATCTTGAGGTTCTTGGTGGTGATGCCGTCGGCCTCAAACATGTCGATCTCCTCAAGGACAACCTTGGGGTTGACGACGCAGCCGTTACCGATCACCGACACATGGTCGGAATACATGATGCCGGAGGGCACCTGGTGCAGGCCGTACTTCTTGCCGTTGACGACGATGGTGTGGCCGGCGTTGTTGCCGCCCGAGTAGCGCACGACGGCATCGAAGTCGCCGGCGACCAGGTCGCAGATCTTACCCTTGCCCTCATCGCCCCACTGGGCACCGACCAAAACGGTTGACGGCATGTTTACTCCTTACATTCATGGACTGTCTACGCGCCACGCCGGCACGCAGAAGCACAAAACATTCCCAGTATACCCGTGCAACGGGCGCCTGTCCTACTCCTCGGCATGTGCCCCATCAAGCTCATAGAACTTGGTGGATGCCGGCAGGAACATCAGGTCGACGTCGCCGATCGGGCCCGAACGGTTCTTGGCCACGACGATACGCGTAACGCCCTCGTCGGGTCGATCGTCGCGCGAGGCTTCGGCCTCGTCGGCGGAGCGGTCCAAGAACATAACGATATCGGCGTCCTGCTCGATGGAGCCCGATTCACGAAGGTCGGAAAGCTGCGGGCGCTTGCCGGTACGGGATTCGACCTGACGCGAGAGCTGCGACAGCGCGATGAGCGGGATCTTGAGTTCCTTGGCCATGATCTTCAGACCACGCGACATCTCGGAGACCTCGACGGTACGGCTCTCGGAGCGGCGTCCCGGCGGAGGACTCACCAGCTGCAGGTAGTCCAGGATGATGATGGCCTTCTCCTTGTTGTGGAGCATGCGGCGGCTCTTGGCGCGAATCTCGGTCACTGTGGTGCCGGGCGTATCGTCAATCAGAATATCGAGCTTGGACAAGGTCTGCGTGGCCTCGTTGATATTGGCCCACTGCTCGGGGCTAATGCGGCCCATGCGGAAGTCACTGATCGAAATCATGGCGTAGGCGCAAATCAGACGCTGGGCAATTTCCTTGCCCGACATCTCCAGCGAGAAGAAGCCGACGGTATAACCGGCCGCGGCAGCGTTGAGTGCCAGATTCAGGGCGAACGACGTCTTACCCACAGCAGGGCGGGCGCCGATGATGATGAGCTGGCCCTCGCGAAAACCCATGAGCATGCGGTCGAGCGACGGGAAGCCCGTGGGCACGCCCGCAGCCTGGCCGCCTGCCTGGCACACTTCCTCGGCCTCGTTATAGGCCTCGACCATAAACTCGGTCAGCGTCTTGTAGCTCGACTTGACCTCGCGCGCCGTGACCTTGAGCAACTTGCTCTCGGCCAGCTCCACGACCTCTTTGGTATCGGTGGGAGCGTTATAGGCCAGCGCGTTGATCTCGTTGGTGGCGCCGATCAGCTCACGCAGCATCGAATCGCGGCGAACGATAGCGGCATGGTGCTGCCAGTTGACGAGCGACAGGGTCTGACCCATCAACTCCAAAATGTAGGCCTCGCCGCCCACGGCATCAAGCTTGTTGATGCTTCGCAGGTAATCGATCAGCGAGATGGAGTCGATGGGAATGCGGCTGTTGTACATATCGACCATCGCGGTATAGATGGTCTTATGAATGGGCCGGTAGAAGTCATCGGGCTGCAGCTCGACCTGGGCCTCTTCGACCACCTCGGGCGATAGCAGCATAGCGGCCAGTACATTGGCCTCTGCATCTTGGTTTTGGGGAAGACCCAACTTGGAGCCGCGGTCCTCAACCGTCAGCCCGGTCTCCCTATCGTCATATGCCATGAGCATCCTCATTCATATCGCTTGCGAGCATCCATAGTATCAGCCACGGTCCCAAAACGCGCCGCGCGCCGCCAATCATCACCGAACCAAACGGATGAACGGTCCTGTATATAGGACTTCGACGCAACGTTCACCATGACACTCACTCAGCGCAAAAAACAAAAGGGCGCCCTGGTTTCCCAGAGCGCCCTTCTTAGAACAAGATTGTTGCGTTGCAGCAAATGCTACTCGGCAGCAGCCTCAGTCTCGACCTCGGCGGTCTCGGCCTCGGCGACCTCAGCGGCCTCCTCGACCTCAGCCTCGGCAGCGAGCTCCTCGGCGGTAACGCCGACGAGAACGACAACCTCGGCCTTGATCTCGCGGTACAGCGAGATGGCAACGGTGTGGGCACCGGCAACCTTGATGGGCTTACCGAGCTCGACGCGCTTGCGGTCGATGTCCATACCGAGCTGAGCCTTGATGGCGTCAGCGATCATAGCGGCGGTAACGGAGCCAAAGAGGATGCCCTCGTCGCCGACCTTGACGTCAACGGTGACCGTCTTGCCCTCGAAGGCAGCCTTGGTCTCGTTGGCGGTAGCCAGACGGACGGCCTCGCGCTTGGCGATGTTGTTGCGACGCTCGTCAAGCTGCTTGAGGTTGCCCTTGGTGGCGGCAACAGCGAGCTTCTTGGGGAACAGGAAGTTCTCAGCGTAACCCTGAGCGACCTCTACGACGTCACCCTCGCCGCCCTTGCCCTTGATCTCATCGAGAAGAATAACCTTCATGATGCGTCTCCCTTCTTAGCCGCGGTCGCGGTTGCCACGAGAGGAAACCACGGGGACGGTGTACGGCAGGAGAGCCATCTCGCGGGCGCGCTTGATGGCGTTGGCGATGTCATGCTGATGCTGCGTGCAAGCGCCAGTGACGCGACGGGGCTTAATCTTGCCACGGTCGGTCATGTACTTACGGAGAAGCTGAGTGTCCTTATAGTCGATGAACTCAGTGTTCTCCTTGCAGAACTGGCAGTACTTACGACGCGGCTGACGTGCAGAAAAATCATTAGCCATGTCAAAATACCTTTCATTTGGCAACTTCGGCAAACCGAAGCCGCCTCTCACTCAAAAATAGGTGAACAACCCTTAGAACGGGATGTCCTCATCGTAGACGTCGACCGCGGGCGGCGTAGCCACCGGTGCGGCAGGACGTGCTGCGGGCGCGGGAGCTGCGGGGGCGTAACCGCCCTGGTCGTAGCCACCCTGGCCACCACGGGAGCTCATAAACTCGATCTCATCGACGATGACCTCAAGCTTGCTCCGGCGCTGGCCGTCGCGCTCCCAAGAGCTGTAGCGCAGCTTGCCCTCGATCGCGACCTTGTTTCCCTTTGCCAGGAAACGGCTCACGGCCTCGGCGCGGGTGCCGAACATGGTGCAGTCGACAAAGTTGGGATAGTCCTCCCACTCGCCAGTCTGCGCGTTGCGGCGACGATCGTTCACGGCGACGCCAAAGGACAGAACCTGGGTTCCGCCGGCGGTGGCGCGCAGCTCGGGATCGCGGGTGAGGTTACCGGTGATGTTCACTCGATTGATGCTCATAACTCACTACTTCCTCTTGGGGCACAAGCCCAGTCCAAAACGACAGTCTTACTCCTGGTCGTCGCGACGGACGATCATGTGGCGGACCACAGCGTCGGTGATGCGCAGGACGCGATCAAGCTCGGCGATCTGGGTAGGATCTGCGTGGAAGTTGATGAGGGTGTAGTCACCATCGGTGAGGTCGTTGATCTCGTAGGCGAGCTTGCGCTTGCCCCACTCGTCAACGGAGTCGACCTTGCCAGCGCCCTCAGCGATCGTGGTATCGATACGCTTCATAACAGCGAGACGAGTCTCGGGGTCGAGCGACGGGTCAACAAAGAACAGCAGTTCATAAGCCTTCATATTGTCACCTCCTCTGGGCAAATGTGGCTTCAGGTCGTGAAGGTGCGCCTGAAGCAGGAAAAGACTTGGTAATAATATCTTTCAACCTCCCAGGCCGCAAGAATATGCAGCTACAACCTCATGACCTCCACATATGCCCATACTCACACGGCATTTCATGCGCATTCCAACCAAATGCTGACCAATGCTTGACGGATCTGTGGACAAGATACGGTGCCGTGGTGACAAGCTGAGCCAGGCCGCAGGTCAACGGGCACAAGGCTGTGGTCGCGAAATGCATACCAGTGGTCCACAGCACCACCCAAAGATTTTTAAATTCATTGCCAAGTCGCTTATGAATACCCCTTTTGAACAATTGAGTTGATCAACCGCGCTGGTCGGAAGCCGTTTTTTGGCACCTCAACCCCCGCTGCAGAGCCAAGCGCGGCCGCACGTTTTAAAAATTGCCAAGTTTTCTGTTTGCACTTTTCGATTCCTCGTGTATACTGACTTTCGCATTTAACGGAGAGTTGTCCGAGTGGCCGAAGGAGCACGATTGGAAATCGTGTAGGCGTCAAAAACGTCTCCAGGGTTCAAATCCCTGACTCTCCGCCAGTTAATTCCAAAGCAGGCCTTCGAGCCTGCTTTGTTTTTACCCCACGCGGAGGGGTGGCAGAGTGGTTGAATGCGGCGGTCTCGAAAACCGTTTGGCCTGTATAAGGTCACGAGGGTTCGAATCCCTCCTCCTCCGCCATTAGATGGTATAAGCCCCAGCAATGGGCCTTTTTCTTTTCGTGCACATTTCAATAACGATTCGAACCCGCCAGGGCGCGGAGCGTAAAGAAAACGCGCCCGTGGCGCGTTTTTAGCGCAGCGCGGTCGGCGTAAGCCGACCGGATAAATTTTGAGCAAAGCTCAAAATTTGGACATCCCTCCTATTCAGCCACGCCCCCATCGCGTTCAGCATCGACCCAGATCCCCAAACATGGAACCTACGCCCCCACCCAGTCCCGACCGTTTACCGAGCAATAGGATCACCACGCCCGCCAACCATGTACTATGTACGGGCATTGTCTAAACCCGCAACCAAAAGGACCCCATCTTGCCCGTCGTCGCCGCTATGACCGTTACCTCACACGCCACAGATGCCATGGTCGCCATCCCGTTTTGGCTCGAAATGTTCGCCGTCGTCGCGGCTTCAATCTCGGGCGTGTTGGTCGCGCGCGAGCACAAGCTCGATCTGGTGGGCGCGGTCGCGCTTGCCGTGGTCTGTGGCTTGGGCGGCGGTCTTTTACGCGACATGACGCTGCAGGTGGGCAACGTCTACATCCTCAACCAGCCCATGGCACTACCGCTCTCCATCGCCACAGCCGCCATCATCTATATCTTCCCGGCAATCGTCGATAAGCCCGAAAAACTCATTCCCCTGCTCGACATCATCTCGGTCGGCATCTATGCAGCAACCGGCGCGGACAAGGCGTTGGTGTACGGATTTGCGCCCGCCGTATGTATCATGATGGGCTTCTTTACCGCCGTGGGCGGCGGCATGCTGCGCGACGGCTTTATGGGCGTGGTCCCGGGCATTTTCCAACGCACCAACTTCTATGCCATCGCGGCCATCGCCGGATCGGCAAGCTATGTAGCCCTCGTCATGAGCGGCCTCATGAGCAATGTTGCCGCGCTGGTCGTATGCGTTGTGGTGACCATGGGGCTGCGTTGGCTATCACTGCGCTTTGACATTAAAAGCCCTACCGAGGAAGACATCGCGCGCTTTTTGCACCGTAAAAAGTAGGTAGCACAGCACAACCCCTCGAAATGCAACCGAGAGATTCTTTTAGAGCGCCCGCGCGTTGGGTACCCTGTTAGATACCTGTCGAGTATCTAACGAAGGATTCACTATGCCTTGCAACCAAGTACCGTCGATCCGGCGCCACAAAGCGCAGGCCCGCATCACCATCCTATTCGCGCTGATTGCGCTCGCGCTCACCGCACTTCCCACGGTGTCGTTCGCCGGCACCGACACCGCGGGAAACGTGCTCGCAACCGAAGTTGACTCAACTCCGTCCGGTATCGAAGGCGACCTGTACTGGGCCGGCCAAAGTCTCAACCTAGACGACGCCTCCATCGGCCGCGATATTATCGCGGCGGGTGAGAACCTGTCGATTCGCGATTGCACCGTAGGCGGCGCCGTTCGTCTGGCGGCACGCACCATCGATATCGCCAAAACCGCAATCGATGGCAGCGTCACGGTGGCCGGCCAGCACGTCGTGCTCAACACCGGCAGCACCGCCAACTGTTTTTACGCGGCAGGCGAAACGGTCGCCCTGCGCGGCTCCGCCAAATCGGCGGCGCTTGCCGGCGACACCGTAACCATCGACGGCACCGTCGATGGCGATGTTGAGGTCTGGGCCGACAAGCTCATCCTGGGTAAAGCCGCCCGCATCACCGGCACGGTGAACGCCCACGTCTCACAGGACCCCGAGCGGGCCGAGGGCGCCCAGGTCGGAGCTCTCAAGATCGACCGGACCGAGAACGAGAACACCTCTACGGCCAACGACATTATCGGCGGCATCGTTGCCGCGGCGCTTTCCACCTGCTTTGTCGCCATCCTGCTTGAGCTTGTCTTTCCACGCGCAACCGCCAGCGCTGCCGGCATGCTCCATCAGCGTCCCATGCCGCTGTGGGTAAGTGGTCTTCTGGGCACGGTCGCCGCCGCTCCCGCCGTGCTGCTGCTCATCATCTCGATTGCAGGCCTGTCGCTCGCCGCCGCCCTCATGTGCGGCGTCATCGGCATCGCTTTGGTCTCGGCGGCATTTACGGGCACCGCGGTCGCGCGCATGGTCGGACACAACCAAAACCGCTACGCCATGGCCGCCGTGGGCGGTATCGTCGCGGGCGCACTCACGGCACTTCCTCTTATGGGCAACTTTGTCAGCGGTGTAGCCTTCGTCTTCACGCTCGGCTACGCCATCCAGATCATCTGGCGCAACGCCCACCTCAAGCCGCAGCAGCCGGCTAACACGCCAGGACTCCCCACCGCCTAGCCGCCAACCACCACAAAAGGGCCAGGCACCTTTGTGGTGGCGCAAAGCAACCTGATCCCATTGCACCAAAAAGGGCGCCGACCATTGCGGTCGACGCCCTTTCTTATTGGCGGTTATAAGCCCCAGCGCTTATTTGTTGACCTGGCCGGCGCGGACGGCAGCCTTCTTGCGGTCGGTGGCGTTGAGCAGACGCTTGCGCAGGCGGATGTTCTTGGGGGTGATCTCGACCAGCTCGTCGTCGGCGATGTACTCCAGCGCCTCCTCCAGCGAGAAGGTGCGGGGCGGCACCAGCTGCACGGAGATGTCGGAGGTCGAGGAACGCTGGTTACCCAGGTTCTTGGTGCGGGCGATGTTGACGACCATGTCGCCGGCCTTGCTGCGCTCGCCCACGATCATGCCCTCGTAGCACTCGGTGCCCGGCTCAACAAACAGCTGGCCGCGCTCCTGCAGCGTACCCAGAGCGTAGGCAACGGCCTTCTCGGTGGTCATGGAGATCATGGCGCCGTTCTGACGGTTGCCGATCTCGCCGGCGTAGGGGCCATACTCCAAGAAGGTGTGGTAGAACACGCCCTCGCCGTGGGTGACGTTCATGATGCGGTTCTTAAGGCCCATGATGCCGCGGGTCGGGATCTTAAACTCGAGGTGCGTCACGATGCCCGAGGTATCCATGCTCGTCATGATGCCGCCGGAGGTACCGAAGACCTCAACGACCTTGCCCGAGTACTCGTCCGGGCACTCGACGACGGCCTGCTCGACGGGCTCCATCTTGTTGCCGTTCTCGTCCTTCTTAAACAGAACGCGGGGACGGCCAACCTGGAACTCAAAGCCCTCGCGACGCATGGACTCCATCAGAACGGACAGGTGCAGGATGCCGCGACCCGAGACCTCGACGCCGCTCTTGTCCTCGAGCTCCTCGATCTTCATGGTCACGTTGTTCTCGGCCTCGTTGAACAGGCGCTCCTTGAGCTGACGGGCACCAACGATGTCGCCGTCGCGACCGACGAGCGGGGAGGTCGAAGCCTCAAAGACGATGGACAGGGTCGGCGGGTCGATCTCGATGGGCTCGAGCTCGACGGGGTTCTCGGGATCGGTGTAGACATCGCCGATATCGGTGCGGTCGATGCCCACGACGGCGGCGATGTCGCCGGCGCCGACTTCCTGGCATTCGGTGCGGCCCAGGTAGTCGAAGGTAAAGAGCTGCTTGACGGTAGCGGTGGCGCTGGAGCCGTCGTTCTTCACAACCAGGATCTGATCACCCTGATGGATGGTGCCGGAGTACACGCGGCCGATGCCGATACGGCCGACGAAGTTGGAGTGGTCAATGGTCACGCACTGCATGGCCAGCGGGGCGTTCTCGTCAACCTCGGGAGCGGGCATGTCGTCGATGATCATATCGAGCAGCGGATACATGTCCATGTTGCCGTCGTTGGGGTCAAGACGGGCAAAGCCATTCATGGCGCTGGCGTAGACCACGTGCTCCATGGCGAACTCGAGCTGGTCATCGGTGGCACCCAGGTCGGCCATAAGGTCCAGGCAGTCGTTGTAGGCCTTCTCGGGGTTGGCGCCCGGACGGTCGATCTTGTTGATAACGATCATGATCTTGAGGCCGGTGTCGATAGCGTGACGCAGCACGAAGCGGGTCTGGGGCATGGGGCCCTCAAAAGCGTCGACCAGCAGCAGGGCGCCGTCGGCCATACGCAGCACGCGCTCGACCTCGCCACCAAAGTCGGCGTGGCCCGGGGTGTCGATGACGTTGATCTTGACGTCCTTGTACTCGATAGAGATGTTCTTGGCGAGAATCGTAATGCCGCGCTCACGCTCCTGGTCGTTAGAATCCAGGACGCGGTCCTCGACCTGCTGGTTGGCACGGAAGGCGTCCGTGGCACGCAGGAGCTTGTCGACCATCGTCGTCTTGCCGTGGTCGACGTGGGCGATGATGGCGATGTTCCTCAGATTGTCTACGCGCATGTAGTTCCCCTATCTTCTATCCATATACAAACGGCACGCGTATGTGACCCGCCCAGCAACACAACGCTCGGCGGGAATATTGAGCCTTTTACCGAAAACTCGTTTATTTTAGCGATTTTAGATGAGAGGGGTTTCCTCACCTGCAGGTTCAGGGTCGCTCCACATAAAACCATCGCCGGCGCCCATGCCCTCATACAGCACATATGCCGAAAAACCGCTCTCGAGCGTGGTTTCGAAGAAGCTCACGAGCAGGGCGTCGTGATAGCCGCCGTCAATTTCGACACAACCGGTGTAGCCGATGGCATAGCGGGCGATGCGGCCCAGGCCCTCGTCCTTAAGACCCATCTTGTGCTCGGAGATAAAGTTGGTGGCCGCCTCGAGGCACGCCTCTTCGCCGTCCTCGTCGAGCGCCGCCAGATATCGGTTGGAAGCAGCGTCCTCGATCGCCACAACTACGCCCGGATTCTCGCCGGCGGCAAGGTCGTCCAAGAACGCACCAATCAGGTCACACACCATGGCGTCGAGCTCGGCGGAGACGTTACCGGCGTCCTGCATATCCTGTGCCATCTTTAGACCTTCCCATCGAGTCTGGCGTCGTTACAGTTCCTGTGCCTCGGCAGCGATCTTGGCGGCAGCGTCGCGGGCGCGCATCATATCCATCGCGCGCTTGTCGAGCACCTTGATCTGACTGGTCAGCATTACCGCATCGACCACACCCCAGATCACGAGGCCCGTAGAGATCGAAAACCCAAGCGCACCAACTGTACCACGAAGGCGCGAGCAGATTGCCGCAACAAGGGCGGAGACGACAACCATCTTGATAAACGAGCCGCGGCGCTCGCGAAGCGTGCGGGCCTGCGTCACATAGGCAATGCGAGCCGCCTCAGAAGCCTCCGAGCGCATCTGGGCCTCGCGCGCAATGGCCGCCGCCTCAGCCGACATACCGCCGGCCATCAACGAACGCTCCGCATCCTGGCCGCCCCGCATTTAGAAGTCATCGGGGGAGAGCGTATGGACGAACTCGTCGAACTTCTCGAACTCCTGCTCGTCGTCGACTTCCTCGGCGTGGGTAGAAACAGTGCCCAGGCGATTCATGATGTCGTCCTCCACAAACATGGGAGCATTGCTGCGCACGGCAAGGGCAATGGCATCACTGGGGCGGGCGTCGATCTTGCGCTCCTCGCCATCGGCCAGTACGACGATCGTCGCGTAGAACACCGGCGGCTCGGCGCGGACGATCTCGATGCGCTCGAGCTTGGCGCCCAGGGCGTCAACGGTATCGAGCAACAGGTCATGGGTGATCGGGCGCTCGGCGCGGCCGCTATCGATGCCGCGGCTGATGGCAGCAGCTTCAAACGAACCAGTCTGAATGGAAAGGGAACGCAGCGGCGCGGGCGAGTCCGATTTGCTGCTGCGCTCACGAAGCACGATAAGCGATGGCACGGGACCGGCGGCCATGACGATGGTCTCTATGTCGACACGAACCATGGAACACCTCCGGTACGTAGCGGTTAACACGCGGCAGCCCGCCGCATTGAATAGCTATACTACCCAATCTTTCGCACAGCACACAAAACCAAAATGAGATTTATCGCAGACAAGAAAAAAGCCCTGAGGCAACGCCCCAAGGCTCTTCACAGTTTTGATGGTGGACCTGACAAGATTCGAACTTGTGACCTCCCGGTTATCAGCCGGACGCTCTAACCAACTGAGCTACAGGTCCATCATGGTGGAGGTTAGGGGGATCGAACCCCTGACCTCAGGCTTGCAAAGCCCGCGCTCTCCCAGCTGAGCTAAACCCCCACGGAGACAGTAATAAACACCCCAGCGGCGACTCGGCTCTCGCTGGGGTGTTTATTGCGAAAGAAAGTGGTGGACCTGACAAGATTCGAACTTGTGACCTCCCGGTTATCAGCCGGACGCTC
>USCJ01000006.1 GCA_900553215.1 uncultured Collinsella sp. | reverse complement strand
AAGATGGTGGCGAGGGTTCGACCCCGTCTTCGTCTGCACCACAACCGCCTACCGGCGAATAGCGCCCGCAAACGGATTTAACCTGCCTGACCCCAAACGCGTCGGGGTACCATAGCACTGAATCAACAACCCTCCCTGCGACCGAACGTAGGGAGGGTTGTGTCTTGAAGAGCCATCTGAAAATATTGAGCCGTCTGCAGGGTGCCGGCGCCCTACCGTTTGCGGACGAATTGCTGCCGTTTGCCGAGCGGGCGGCATGCGAGGCACTCGAGGCATTGTCGCCAACACGATGTGCCGGCTGCGAGCGCGCCGGTGCGCTTATTTGCCAAGACTGCCTGGCCGCGCTCACGCTCATCGACCCACGTCATAGCTGCACCCGATGCGGCGCCCCGTTTGGGGATTTGCTGTGCACTGAGTGTTCGGTCGAGGGCACGTCCTCGGCAATGGCGGAGGCGCTCGACCGCTGCCTGGCATGCGCCGTCTATGCGCATCCGCTGCCGCGCATCATTAAAGCATACAAGGATGCGGGCGAGCGACGTCTGGCTCCGTATCTGGCGGAGCTGCTTTACGACACCGCCCTGCATGCCCAGGTCGTAGCGCCCGATCGCTTAGGAGGTGTGCTGTCCGGTGCGGATGCGGTGGTGTTTGTGCCTGCGACGGCGGCAGCGTTTCGGCGGCGTGGCTTTGATCATATGGAGGCCATTGCGCGCCCATTTTGCGAGCTGTCGGGTGTTCCCCTGCTCGATGCCCTCGTCAAGTACGGGCATGGCGACCAGCGCGAACTCGGTCGTGAGGAGCGTCGCGAGCGTGCCCAAGGCATGTACGAGACGGTTGAGGACGTGCACGGCCGCCGCCTACTGCTTATCGATGATGTCATTACCACGGGCGCGACCATGGCAGCAGCCTCGGCGGAGCTCAAGCGTGCCGGCGCTGCGGCAGTCGATGGCCTTGCTATCGCACGTGTTTGGTAGGGGTGGTTTTGTGGCAGTGAAGATTGAGCGGCGCAACGAGCCGACAGGCGAACAGCTAGCGGCTTCCGTAATCCTAACAGGCGCTTCAGCGCTGCGCATGATGCGCGCCGAGCGCCGGCAGATGGGCTATATCAGCTGGAAGGACCTCAATCCCGATGAAGAGCGCCGTGTGCTGCGCACGTCGTCGCCCTCGACCGAGGACATCTATCTTCCCGACTTGGTGCGAATTGGAGCCGCAAGCGGCGAGGTGCAAGAGGATTTGTGCTTGCTGGTGGGATCTGCGGCGCAGCGCCGCCGCATGCCTGGCGTAGACTGGTCCGTGTGTTCCGGGTTGCCCGCCGGCTCGATTCTAGAGGTGGAACCGGGGGTGTACAGCCTATCTCCCGAGGCCCTTTGTGTTGCCGTTGTGCGCGAGGTCGGCTGCATCCAGGCGTTTGCCCTGGCCCAGGAGCTGTGCTCTAAGATTTCACTGAGCGACCGCGGGAAGTATCTGCCTCCCTACACCTCGCCTGTTACGAATAAACTTGCAAAGGACAAGGACCAGCCAGCAGACGTGGGCTACTTTGAAGTCGAGCCGGCGCTGACGCCCGATCGCCTGGCAGATTACCTTGCGGCATGCAAGGGGAATGTGGCCAAACAGCTGCTGCGTCTGTGTCCCTACCTGTCAGAAAACCTGCGCTCGCCCATGGAGTGCATCATGCTCGCTCTGTTTTCGCTTCCGTTTTCCTATGGCGGATTTGACTGCGGTCCCTTTAAGACCGACTACAAGATCGAGTTCGATGACCGTGCGCAGGCAATCTCGGGGATGCCCCATGCAGTTTGCGATGCGTATCAAGAGGCAGCCCGGTTTGATCTGGAATACAACGGTGAGCTGGGCCATTCCTCTCGGAGGGGACGTATCCATGATGAAAAGCGCAACACGGGCTTGATTGCTATGGGAATCGAGGTCGCGACGGTCAACAACGAAATGCTCTGTGACATGGAAGCGATGGAAGCGCTCGCATGGCGCATTCACCAGCGTATGCGAAAGCGGTACCGGAATCGTGTCGATGCCCGCAGGAAGAAGCAAGAGGCGTTGCTTAATACGCTGCGGGCGTGTTTTGGGCTTAAGCCGGTCTAATTCACGTCGAAATTAGAGGGTTAATCATATGCCCTGGCCAAAATATGGCAAATATGAGTACTGTCACTAAATCAGTAACAGCAAAATCAAGGAATTTAGGACTCGGAGGCGGCATAAAGTAAGAAGATAATAAACAAATGTGGAATAAATAAGCATCAGGTTGGCGACACTGAGCGCAAAATCTGTCCGAGAGGCCAAAAATGCCTGTTACTAAATTGGTGACAGTACTCATATTTGCCGTTTTTTGGCCACAGTCCTTTGGAGGGTCCTCGAAAATAGTCCCGAGCCGGCACTTGGGGACGTTCCTATAATGCCGGCACTTAGGAGCGTCCCCAAGTGCCGACACCGCGTCTGCCTGCGGCGGCCGCGCCCCGCTGCGTCGCTCCGCATCCTTGCGGGTTCGGATTCCTCCGCTTGGCGGCGTTGGCTCGATTTGCTTGACGTGAGGGGCTCTTGGCTGGTGTGGGACGGAGGGATTCCGCGTCCGCCTGGTCGGCGGCCGCGCCCCGCTGTGTCGCTTCGCTCCTTGCGTGCTGCGCTAGAAAACGCTTCGCGTTTCCTCAGCTCCGCACCCTTGCGGGTTCGAATCTCTCCGCTTGCCCACAAGAAAGCGCCCTGGGCCGTTATGGGCTCAGGGCGCTCAGTTTTAATGGCTGGGACGGAGGGATTCGAACCCCCAACAGCCGGCACCAAAAACCGGAGTTCTACCGTTGAACTACGTCCCAATGTGTAGTGTTGCCCAAAAGCAACTCGTTTAGTTTACCTAATCTGCGAGGGCATCGCAAACGCCATCGAGCAGGCGTACGGCGAGTGTCTGCGCGTCGCTGGCCGTGAAGGTGCCGTTGTAGCGCGTCATGCCCGTGAGCTCAATGCGAATGCGTGCCGGCTTCTGCTGCGCGGCGACATTGGCAGTGCGGATGCGCTGGGCTAGGTTGTGGCACTCGGCGAGGGCAATCGTGGCGCGCGGTGCGGCGTCGGCGGGCAGCTCGTCGCTTGCAATCTCGAGCACCAGGTCAACGTCGGTTGGGACCTCGGAGTCGCAGAGCATCATGCCGCTGTTGTCGGTCGTTGCCGTGGCGATATTCCACATGCGCGACGCAACGCTGCGTGCGATGGGGTCCTCGCCGATAACGGCAATCTGGAAGCGCTCGAGCACGTTGGCGGCGCGAGCAAAACCGATACGGGACTCGGCTTCGGTGACCGAGGGCTTGCCCTCCCACACATGGTGCAGGCGGTTGATGTAGGCGTAGGTGTCCTGGAAGGCCATGCCGTCGGCAAACAGGCCGACATTTTCCTGGAACTGCTGCAGGGCGGCCTCGGTATGCGGACCAAAGTAGCCGTCGTCTTCGCCACAGGCAAAGCCCAAAACGTTGAGAGCGCGCTGCAGGGCCTGCACATCGGCGCCATGGAAATTGGGCATGCGCAGATAGAGAGTGCGGTCGCCCAGCTTATACGAAGCGTCTACAAGGGCGCTCCAGCAGGGGATATCGACGGCATGACCGGCAGCAAGGCCGCTGTCGAGCCTGAAGGTGCTGACGGCCTGCTCAGTGGTGGCTCCAAAGTACTTGTCGGTGACTTCGGCGGCATCAATCGTGTAGCCGAGCTGCAGGAGACGAGACTGCACGTCTTCGACGGCTGCTCCTTGCATGCCCGTTGTAATAGGTTCCATGAACGAACCCCTTTCGGCGTACCATTCGTACTATTTGAGCGTCTGTCGGATAGACAACGCAAAGGGATGCATAAACATTCACTCAACAGTGTAGCAAGTTGTGCCTAAATACGCTGCTGACAGGTTTTATAACCCCCGTTAGTTAAGGCGCTCCACAAAGAAATCTGCCATGGAGAGGAACAGCTCGCGTGCGTGCGGATCAAGCTCAACGTTCTCGATGGCCGCTTTGGCCTTAGCGGTCAGGTCGAGCGCGTAAGTGTGGGCGTAATCGATGGAGCCGGTCTCCTGGAAGATCTCCACGGCGCGTGCGAGCTGCGCGGGATCATCGGTGCCCGAGGAAAGAATCGCCTCGACCTCGTCGTGGTGGCGCTCATCAGAGAGGGCGTGTACGGCGACAAGCGTGCGCTTGCCCTCGGTGATGTCGGTGCGGAAGTCCTTGTTGGCGGCTTCCTTAGTGCCGACAAGGTTGAGCAGGTCGTCCTGAATCTGAAAGGCAAGGCCCGTGTGCAGGCCAAAGGCGCGCAGCGCTTCGATTTGCTCATCGCTGCCGCCGCCGATAATGGCTCCGGCGGCAAGCGGCGTGGCTCCGCTGTAAAACGCGGTCTTGTGCGTCGCCATGTCCAGGTAGTCATCAACCGAGATATCAAAGCGCCCGTCACGGACCCAACCCAGGTCGAGCGCTTGACCCTCGATGGTGCGGACGATCATCTCGGTAAGCTCGTGGAGCACACGCAGCTTCACGTCGGACTCCAGCGTGGGGTCGTCGAGAACCGTCTTGGTGACCATGGTGAGCGCCA
The DNA here is from genome assembly GCA_900553215.1 of uncultured Collinsella sp. GTDB lineage: Bacteria > Actinomycetota > Coriobacteriia > Coriobacteriales > Coriobacteriaceae > Collinsella. The sequence continues at coordinate 13,162 of USCJ01000006.1, read as the reverse complement.
GGTCGCCACAATTGATGGCAAGGCCCGTGCCCTCGGTAAGGTGCATGCAGGGTTTGCCTCGACGAAGCTGTCCGTTGTCGGCGATGTCGTCGTGGATCAGCGCGCCCGACTGGAAATGCTCGATAGCTGCCGCGGCGCTGCGGGCGCTCTCAAAGCTACCGCCCACTGCGGTTGCGGCGAGCATGCAGATAAGCGGGCGGTGGCGCTTGCCGGCGTTGGCCGTAAAAGCCGAGAGTGGCGCGTACAGGTAGCGCTCGATATCGGCAGAGGTCGCCTGTCCGTCAAAGAACGTGGCCATATAGTCGTTAATCTGGTCAAAGTGCTGGGCTAAAAAGCTGGTAAACGGACTGGACACGGGTTCTCGCATTCTTTCTGAGGTTGCATTGGTGCAATATGCAGACAACATATTGCCACATCAGGGCGTTTGGCGCGGCAGTTTTGGCGATTTAGGACAACGGGCGTGCGTTTGATGGAGCGCGCCTAAATCAGCCTAAAATGCTCGAGCGCCGCAACGACACCGTCATGATCGACGGTGTCGGTCACGTAATCGGCCTTATCCTTGAGATAGTCCGGTGCGTTGCCCATCGCAATGCCGACATCGACGGCGTTCATCAGCGAGACGTCATTGCTGGCGTCGCCAATGCCGTATACGGTTCCGTGGTGGGGGTCGAGGGCGTCGAGTACAGACTGGATGCCCCCGCGCTTCGTGCATTCGCGGGGCGAGATTTCGGTTACCTCGAGTTCGAGCTCATTAAAGCACAGCAGCGGCTCAAGTGCCTTATCTTGAGCGATGTGGTTGGCGAGCGATGTAGACATCAAGATCTTGTAGACACTGTAATGTTGCAGCTGCGTGACTGCGTCGCCCAGGGTGCGCGCGTATCCGGGAGCATCGGGCGCATCGGCACTCATGCGCACGACGCCGTTGAGGCCCTCAAAGCGGATGACCTCGCCCGATTGCTCAAGGTAGGGGGCAAGACGCTGCAGCATACTGGGCGTCATCGACAGATCGCGAATTGCGTGTCCGTTGATCTCGGCGTAACCGCCCGCAAGACAGACGATGCCGGTCCAAGGCAGCTCAAGAAGTTTGGGGTGGATGCAGCTCAGGGTGCGTCCCGTGCAGATAAAGGCCATGTTGCCGTTGGCGACAAACTCGCGGATTGCCTGCGAAACCGCTTCGTTGGGATAGGGGGAGAGGTCCCGCTCGTCTTCGGGAAGGTCTTGGGCGAGCCTGGGGTCTTGCCAGGCGAGCGTTCCGTCGATATCGAAGAAGCAGATAGCGCCGCGCTTATGGGCTGCGCTGGCGGCAGGGGAGGCCGAGGTGGTGGGCACAAATTCCGGCTCGAGGCCCATGATCTGGTCAAAATGCTCTTTAACGCGGGGAACGGAGATGCCGATGACCACCTGGGCGGTCTTGCCCGTAATGATGAGGCCCTTGGCGCCCACCGCGACAAACGACGCGTTATCTGCAACGATGGAAGGGTCTGCGACCTCGACGCGCAGGCGCGTGGCGCAGTTGGTTGCGCCCACGATATTGCCAACGCCACCTAAAAGCTGAATTACCCGCTCAGCGAGGACGTGATCTTGATCGGATCGACTATCGACCTCGTCATTGGGGGATTGCTCTTTGGCAAAGTCGCTTCCCGTTAAACAATCGATTGCCGCGCGATTGGCAACATGATCCTCGCGGCCCGGTGTCTTAAGGTCATAGACCAAGATGAGTGCTCGAAAACTAACAAAAAAGATGAGGCTAAAGGCAAGGCCGATACCGAGCGCCAAAAGATAGGCACCGGCATGCGTGCGCATGAGCGGAATAAAGTTGAAGGCTGCCATCTCCATCAGGCCGCCCGAGAAGATGCCGACGATGCCAAAGAGATTCATGGTTGTGGCAAGGCAAGACGATAAGACGGCGTAGAGCAAAAAGAGCCCGGGGTGGGTGAACATAAAGAGAAACTCGAGTGGCTCGGTAACGCCGCAAACCACCGAGGCGATGATGGCGGGAGCAAGGATGACCCTGAGGCCGGCACGGCGCTCGGGTTTTGCGGTGGAGTAGAACGCAGCTGCGATGGCAGGAAGGCCAAAGAGCTTGACCCAGCCGGTGGCGGTAAAACCGGCCCACGGCGCAAGTTCATTAAGGGGGCGCGTGCTATGGGAGAGGATGGGGAGCAAACTGCTCCACGTGGCGTAGATGCCGTCGTTAATGACCAGGTTGTCGTAGTAGATCGGCATGTAGAGCAGGTGGTGCAGGCCAAAGGGCTCGAGTGCTCGTTCTAAAAAGACAAAGATGCCCACGCCAAAGGGACCGATGCCTGCAAGCGCGTGACGCAGCGTATCAGTTACATCGTATACGTAGGGCACGATGGCGGCCGAGATAGCGGCAAGGGCAAACACGGCAAAAAAGCTGATGAGGTAGACCAGCGAGGAGCCCGAGAAGGTGCCGAGCCAATCGGGAATTTTGGCATCGTAGAAGCGGTCATGGATGGCGACGACGGTTGCCGATACCGCCAGCGGGCCGATAATGCCGGTGTCGAGCGTCTTGATGCCGTCGATGACGGTGATACCGCTGGCGGAGGTCAAAGATGACGGGTACTCAAGTCCAAGGTTGTCTCCGCTCAGCTTAATGATCTCGCTCAAAAAGAAGCAGTAGGCAAAATAGGCGACGAGAGCCTCGAGGCAGCAACGAGCCGGTTGTTTTTGGGCAAGACCGATGGGCAGCGCTACGGCAAAAAGGAGCGGGAGGCGTTTAAAGACCGTCCACGAGCCGCGCTGGATGATAGCCCAGAAAACGTACCAAGGGGTTCCGTATACGGCGAGATCGCCGACGATGTCCGCAGTCGTTGCGAGAGCGGAGACGCCGACCATGAGGCCTGATATAGAAAACAGCATGGCGGGCGCGAACATTGCCCCGCCAAAGCGTTGGATTTTTTGCAGCATGTTCTGCCTTCCGAATATCGAGGCGCGTTGCGCGTGGGGAAACGTTTAAACAATGGATTCATTGTAGAGGACCAGACGATTGTCGTACCGGCAGTTTTGAGCGAAACCGATTTGGGCATGACAGAAACCGTCAACGGTTAAATCCTGTCGCTTTACCGATATTCGGTTTAAACAACTTTAAGAAATGCTATCGTGCCTAGCCGGAAATGAATAATGTAGAGGTGAAACAATGCCAAAAGCGATATACGAAGGAATCTACCGAGAAATACGCTCGCGCATCATTAATGGGACCTATGCGTTTCAGGAGATGCTGCCAACCGAAGCCGAGCTGACCGCGGAGTTCGGATGCACTCGCAATACCGTCCGTCGCGCCTTGGGTATGCTGGCCGACGGGATGTTTGTGCAGCCTATACACGGCAAGGGCGTGCGCGTTATTTGGCTTAAGGGCGAAACCGACATGTTGGGCGCACTCGAAGAGGTTGAGTCGTTTGGCGAGTTTGCAAAGCGCAACAATGCCGTTGCATCGACGGACGTTAAGTCTTTCGAACATCTGGTTTGCACCGAGCAACTCTCTCGTCACCTGGGCTTTAAGGTGGGCGAGGAGTTGATTCGCGTAGTGCGTGTCCGAAGCCTCAACGGCAACGCGCGCCAAGTGGACCATGGCTATTTTTTGGCGTCGATCGCCAAGGGCCTGACTCCCGAGATCGCGGCAGATTCTATTTACGGCTATCTGGAGCACAAGCGCGGTGTCAAAGTGATGGCGAGCCGTCGTACGGTGAGTGTCGAGCTCGCCAACGATGAGGACTGCAGCTATCTTGACCTCGGCAAATATAACTGCGTTGCCGTCATGGAGAGTCAGTCGTACACCTCGGATGGCATCTTGTTTGAGGTGACGCACACTCGCACACACCCCGAGATCTTCCATTACCGCGTCAATTCCAAGCGATAGCCGGCTAGCTCGCAGCCTGACGAGACTCATGCCCTCAAAGCGAAAACGCCCGGTCAAACCGACGATGCATCGGCCGGGCGTTTTCTCTGCATTCGATAACAAATAATTGTTTATACAAAACTTGTCAAGTATCAAGTTGAAATTACCGTTCACCGAAGTTTTTTCTACCGCTCTAGTAATACTTGTCCAAACAACTAGCCAAATAGCGTATCGTTCAAATCAGCAAAAGGGGCAAAGTCCCCGAGCCAATCTCCGAAGGCGGCGGCAAAGGGTGCCGCCACGGTGTGAAAGGGTGGATTGTAATGAAGAACGAAATGAGCAGAAGGCAGTTCCTGGGCTTTGCTGGTTCCGCGGCTGCGGTTCTTGGTCTGGGTCTCGTGGGTTGCGGCGGTTCTGCCGGCTCCGGCTCCTCTGCTTCTGGTGACGCTGCCGAGGTCTACTTCCTCCAATTCAAGCCCGAGGTCGACAAGGAGTGGAAGGAGATCGCCAAGGCCTATAAGAAGGAGAAGGGCGTCGAGGTCAAGATCGTGACCGCCGCCTCCAACACCTACGAGGAGAAGCTCAAGTCCGAGATGTCCAAGAGCTCCGCTCCGACCCTGTTCCAGGTCAACGGCCCCACCGGTCTTAAGAACTGGAAGGATTACTGCGCCGACCTGTCCGATACCAAGCTCCGCGGTGAGCTCATTGACGACTCCCTGGCTCTGCAGTCCGATGGCAAGGATCTGGGTATCGACTGGGTCCAGGAGAGCTACGGCATCATCTACAACAAGCAGCTGCTCGAGAAGGCTGGCTACAAGGCCGAGGACATCAACTCCTTCGACAAGCTGAAGGCTTGTGCCGACGACATCCAGGCCCGCAAGGACGAGCTTGGTGTTGAGGGTGCCTTCACTTCCGCCGGCATGGACGACTCCTCCAGCTGGCGCTACACCACCCACCTCGCCAACCTCCCGCTCTACTACGAGTTCGAGAAGGAGCACAACCAGGAGGACGACGAGATCAAGGGCGAGTATCTCGACAACTTCAAGCAGATCTTCGACCTGTACATCACCGACTCTACCTGCGATCCTTCGCAGCTTGCCTCCAAGACCGGCGACGACGCCACAAACGAGTTCGCAACCGGCAAGGCCGTCTTCTATCAGAACGGTTCTTGGGCCTACGCTGACCTCACCAAGGCCGGTATGACCGACGACCAGCTCGGCATGCTGCCGATCTACATCGGCGTTGACGGCGAGGAGAACCAGGGCCTGTGCTCCGGCGGCGAGAACTACTGGTGCGTTAGCTCCCAGGCTTCCGAGGATGCCCAGAAGGCCACCGAGGACTTCATGTATTGGTGCGTCACTTCTGATACCGCCACCAGCATCATCGCTGACAAGATGGGTCTGACCGCCCCGTTCAAGAGCGCCAAGGAAACCACCAACGTCTTCTCGCAGCAGGCCGTTGCCATGGCCAAGGACGGCAAGAAGACCGTCGCTTGGGACTTCGTCTACATCCCCTCTGAGGAGTGGAAGAAGAACCTCAAGCAGGCTCTGATTGCCTATGCTGCCGACAACAGCAAGTGGGACGGCGTCAAGAACGCCTTCGTCGATGGCTGGAAGACCGAGAAGGCTGCTTCCGAGTAAGCAGTTGCTGCCCAAGCTATCTGATTAGCGACAGGGGGCGGGCAGACGTTGGTTTGCCCGCCCCCTGCATATTGAAAGGACCCTTCTATGGGCAAAGCACTCAAGCGCTGGTGGCCGCTCTTTATGCTGCCCACGTGTCTGGCGTTTATGATCGGGTTCGTGATCCCCTTTATCCAGGGTTTCTATCTCTCGTTCTGCCAGTTTATTACCATCAACAACACGCACTTTGTCGGTATCGAGAACTACGTCCGCGCACTGTCCGATCCGCAGTTTGCCACGTCGTTCTTCTTTACCGTGGCGTTTGCCTTCCTGTCGACGGTGCTCATCAACGTGATCGCCCTCGCCATCGCGCAGGCGCTCACCCGCAAAGCGCTCAAGGGCACCAACATCTTCCGTACGATCTTCTTTATGCCTAACCTGATCGGCGGCATCGTGCTGGGCTACATCTGGCAGATTCTGATCAACTGCCTGCTCTCCAACGTGGGCGCCCAGCTCATCGCCCTTAACTCTGCTGCTGGCTTCTGGGGCCTTATCATCCTGACCCTGTGGCAGCAGGTCGGCTACATGATGATTATCTACATCGCTGGTCTGCAGTCCATTCCGTCCGACTACATCGAGGCCGCCAAGGTCGACGGTGCCACGGCATGGCAGACGTTTTGGAAGGTTAAGATCCCTAACCTGATGCCGACCATCACCATCTGCCTGTTCCTGTCCATCACCAACGGCTTTAAGCTGTTCGACCAGAACCTCGCCCTTACCGGCGGCGCCCCCGCGCACTCCACCGAGATGCTCGCCCTGAACATCTACAACACGTTCTATTCGCGTGCCGGTATCGCATGGCAGGGCATCGGTCAGGCCAAGGCGGTTATCTTCTGCATCCTGGTCGTAGCCATCTCCATGATTCAGCTTAAGGCCACGAGGTCCAAGGAGGTGCAGCAGTAATGAAACGCGATAAGGTTACCAACCGCGCGCTCTCGATTTTCTTTACGATTCTGTCGCTCGCGTGGATCTACCCCGTGTTCATGATTGCGCTCAATTCCTTTAAAAAGGCAACTGCAATCAGCACCACCACGGCATTCGATCTGCTCACGCCCGAGACGTTCAACGGCCTCGCAAACTACATGCACGCCCTTAACGAGCAGGGCTTTGCCTCGGCATTTATGTACTCGCTCATCATCACGGTCACGTCGGTCGTGCTGATCTTGGTGTGCTGCTCCATGTGTGCTTGGTACGTAGTGCGCGTCAACAGCAAGATCTCGAACTTCTTCTATTACCTGTTCGTCTTTTCGATGGTCGTGCCCTTCCAGATGCTCATGTTCACGCTGTCCAATTTGGCGGACCGCATCGGCTTCAACACGCCGTTCAACATCTGCTTTATCTACCTCGGCTTTGGCGCGGGCCTGGCGGTCTTTATGTTCGCCGGCTTTGTAAAGAACATTCCGCTCGAGATTGAGGAAGCGGCCATGATCGACGGCTGCAACCCGGTCCAGGTGTTCTTTAAGATCGTCCTTCCCATTATGAAGCCCACCTATCTTTCGGTCGGCATCCTTGAGACCATGTGGGTCTGGAACGACTATCTGCTGCCCTACCTTACGCTCGACTCCACCAAGTACAAGACCATTCCTATCTTGATCCAGTACTTCCGTGGCGGCTATGGCCACGTCGAGCTCGGCCCCATGATGGCATGCATCATGATGGTCGTCATCCCCATCGTCATCATGTACATCTTCTGCCAGAAGTACATCATTGACGGCGTTGTGGCAGGTGCCGTCAAGGGCTGATGCCGTAACTGTTTTGCAAGTTTTGGCGGCGCCTCTCAGCGCGGCGCCGCGTATCGAAAGGTAAAGACATGGCCGAGATCGTTCTCAAACATGTTCAGAAGGTGTATCCCAACAACGAGTCAAAAAAGAAGGGCTTCGTTGGCAAAAAGAAGAAAACCGAGGAGAAGAAGCACAACCTCAAGGTTACCGAGGACGGTGTGCTCGCTGTAGAGGACTTCAACCTCACCGTTCACGACCAGGAGTTCATCGTCCTCGTTGGCCCTTCTGGCTGCGGTAAGTCCACGACGATGCGCATGGTCGCCGGCCTGGAGGATATCACCTCGGGCGACGTGCTCATCGACGGCAAGCGCGTCAACGACGTCGCTCCCAAGGACCGCGACATCGCCATGGTGTTCCAGAGCTATGCTCTGTACCCCAATATGACGGTGTACGAGAACATGGCGTTTACGCTCGAGCTCAAGAAGGTCCCCAAGGACGAGATCGACCGCAAGGTTCGCTCCGCTGCCGAGATCCTGGGTATTACCGAGTACCTTGACCGTAAGCCCAAGGCACTCTCCGGCGGCCAGCGTCAGCGTGTCGCCATCGGCCGCGCCATCGTACGTGACCCCAAGGTCTTTCTGATGGACGAGCCCCTGTCCAACCTGGATGCTAAGCTTCGTAACCAGATGCGCGCCGAGCTCATTAAGCTGCGTCATGAGATCAAGGGCACGTTCATTTATGTTACTCACGACCAGACCGAGGCTATGACCCTCGGTGACCGTATCGTGGTCATGAAGGATGGCGTCGTCCAGCAGATCGCCACCCCGCAGGAGGTCTTCAACCATCCCGCGAACATCTTCGTCGCCGGCTTTATCGGCGTGCCGCAGATGAACTTCTTCGATGCCCAGCTGGTGCGCTCGGGCAACGGCTTTACCGTCAAGACCGAGGATATGAACGTGGCGCTCGCCCCCGAGACCTGCGCTCAGCTTGCTCTCAACTGGGACGGCGGCGACGTGAAGGAGATCACGGCCGGCGTGCGTCCCGAGCAGATTCTGCTTGCCGACAAGGGCGAGGAGGGTGCGCTCCAGGGCACCGTCGAGGTGACCGAGCTCATGGGCTCGACCGAGCATGTCCACGTGACCGCTCCCGACGGCCAGTTTGTCCTGATTATCCCCGTCGTCGACCTCGAGGCCAAGGGCGCGCTCAAGGCTGGCGACCCCATCTGGTTCAAGTTCGAGAAGAACGCGACTCATCTCTTCGATAAGGTGTCTGGCAAGAACCTTATCTAGGCCCGGTGCATCCAGGCCCTCCCTTTGGGCGACTGCGGCTTTGCCATCCTTTTGCCGCGGTCACATATAAGGCTCCCCTCCCGTCCACTGGGCGAGAGGGGAGCCTTTCTTTGTGTTGGGACTGTCTGACCGGTCGTTTGTCTCGATCTGTAACGGATAGGGCCGATTTCGGACGTTAGATGTTACAGATCGAGGCGGTTCCGCTGAGCTAACCATTTCATCTAAATCTGTAACACCAAAGGCGAATTTCACCTGCTAGATGTTACAGATTGAGATAAACCCAAGGGGAGGGGCCGGTATGTCTCAATCTGTAACAGCTGGGACCGTTTTGGTTGAGTAGTTGTTATGGATCGAGATTGTTTGGCCGAGTCGGATCACAGGGTAACGTGCGGGCACAAAAAACGGAGCCGCGTTGCCGTGGCTCCGTTTTCAAGAGGATGGGCGATGAAACCGAATTAGCTCAGGTGCCAGATCTCGTCGTTGTACTGGGAGATCGTACGGTCGGACGAGAAGGTGCCGGCGTTGGCGATATTGATGAGCGCCTTGCGCATCCAGGCGTCCTGGTCCTCGTAGTCGGCCAGCACGCGCTCCTTGGTCTGGATGTACTCCTCAATGTCGAGCAGGGCCATAAACCAGTCCTTGCCCTTAATGTCGTCGTGCAGGCGCTGCAGGCGCTCGGCGTTGCCGGTCGCCATAAAGGCGGGGTTGGTGATAAAGTCCACCAGCAGCTTGATACCGGGCTTGCGGTAGAGTGCGCTGGCGTTATAGCTGCCGTCGGCGTAGAGCTGCTCGACCTGTTTGGACGAGGCACCAAAGGTGTAGATGTTCTCGTCACCCACGAGCTCGGCGATCTCGACATTGGCACCGTCGAGCGTGCACAGGGTCAGGGCACCGTTGAGCATGAACTTCATGTTGGAGGTGCCGCTCGCCTCCTTGGAGGCCAGGCTGATCTGCTCGGAGATGTCGGCAGCGGGAATCACGCGCTCGGCGGCGGTGACGTTGTAGTTCTCGATCATGACGACCTGCAGGTAGGGGGCCACGTCGGGGTCGTTGGCGATCCACTGTGAAAGCGTCAGGATTAGGTGGATGATGTCCTGAGCGATGGTATAGGCAGGCGCTGCCTTGCCGCCAAAGATGATGGTGACGGGGTGTTCGGGCTTGTTACCGTTTTTGATATCGAGATACTTCCAGATGATGTAGAGCGCGAGCATCTGCTGGCGCTTGTACTCGTGGATACGCTTGACCTGAACATCGATGATGGCGTTGGAGGGAATGGTCACACCCTGCTCGAGCGCCATGAACTGGCGCATGATGGCCTTGGCCTCGGCCTTGGTGGCGGCCAAGCGCTCATGAATGCTCTTATCGTCGGCGAAGTTGGCGAGTTTGCTCAGATCGCCGGTGCTGCGCCAGTCGGTGCCGATCACATCGTCGAGCAGGCTGGCGAGCGCGGGGTTGGCCCCATGGATCCAGCGGCGGAAGGTGATGCCGTTGGTCTTGTTGGAGAACTTCTCGGGATAGATCTCGTAGAACGGATGAAGCTCGGTGTCCTCCAGGATCTTGGTGTGGAGGGCGGCTACGCCGTTGATGGAGAAGCCAAAGTGGATGTCCATGTGGGCCATGTGGACGGTGTCGTATTCGTCGATGACGGCGACGCGCGGGTCATCGTGCTCGGCCTTCGCGATCTCATCGAGCTTGACGATAATGTCGGCGATGGCAGGGGAGACCTTCTGCAGGCTGGCGAGCGGCCACTTCTCGAGCGCCTCGGCAAGAATCGTGTGGTTAGTGTAGGCGACCATGGAGCGTACGATGGTCACGGCCTCGTCAAACTCGATGCCATGCTCGGTGGTGAGCAAGCGAATGAGCTCGGGGATGACCATGGTGGGGTGCGTGTCGTTAATTTGGACCACGGCGTAGTCGGCCAGATCGTGCAGGTTGCTGCCGCGCTCGATGGCCTCGTCGATCAGGAGCTGGGCGGCGTTGCTCACCATGAAGTATTCCTGGTAGATGCGAAGCAGGCGGCCCTGCTCGTCGGAATCGTCGGGGTAGAGGAACAAGGTGAGGTTCTTGGCGATCTCGGTCTTGTCGAAGTCGATGGAGCTGCCGGGGACCAGGCCGTCGTCGACGCTCGCCAGGTCGAACAGGCGCAGACGGTTCTTGGTGGGCTGGCCGTAACCGGGCACGTCGATGTTGACGAGCTTGGAGGTAACGGCAAAATCGCCGAACTCGACGGTGTAGGAGCGGTCGTCGTCGACTAGGATGTCCTGCTCACCGAGCCACTCGTCGGGGACGGCCTTTTGCTGGTTGTCGACAAAGCGCTGACGGAACAGGCCGTAGTGATAGTTGAGGCCCACGCCATCGCCGGTCAAGCCCAGCGTGGCGATGGAATCCAGGAAGCATGCGGCCAGGCGGCCCAGGCCGCCGTTGCCGAGCGACGGCTCGACCTCGAACTCCTCGATCTTGTTGAGGTCGTGGCCGGCGCCGACGAGCTGGTCCTTAACCTCGTCATAGATGCCGAGGTCGATCATATTGTTGATGAGCAGCTTGCCGAGCAAAAACTCGGCGGAAATGTAATAGAGCTTTTTCTTGCCGTTGTTGAGCGGGCAGGCGGCGGAGCGCTCCTGCACGAGTTTGACCAGCAGCTTGTAAATGCGACGGTCGTCGAGCTGCTCGAGCGAGGTGCCAAAGGACTGCTCGGCGAGTTCCATGAGGTTAATTTGGGGCATGTTTCCTCCTGTAATGGGTTGATTACATGTCTGCAATTCATAAGAATCCCGCGCGAGGGGATTGGGGTGGCCTCGCGCGGGTAAGCAAGCGCGTCCGCACGGTGGGGAGGGGTCGGGCGCGGTAGCTCCTATTGAGGAAGCTCGATTTCGGCTTCCGACGGGATGCGGAAGTGGGTCTCGGTCCAGTCGGTGAGTTTGTGCTCGAGCTCGCGGGTGATGGCGCCGTCGAGCATGCGCCAGGTCCAGTTGCCGCCCAGCGTGGCAGGGGTGTTGATGCGCGCCTCGTTGCCCAAGTTGAGCAGGTCCTGCATGGTGTAGATGCACGTGTCGCTCACGCTGGCTGCGATGGTTCGGTTGAGCGCGTCGGCGATGGGTTCGCCGGCCTGCTGATGGGTGTACAGGGCTGTCTGCTCGCGCTGACGCGGGGTAGCCGTTTCTTCAAACCAGCCGCGTGCCGTCTCGTTGTCGTGAGTGCCCACGTAGGCGACGGTGTTGGCAATGTAGTTGTGCGGCAGGTAGTACGAGTTGGTGCCCTCAAAGGCAAACTGCAGGATCTTCATGCCGGGGAAGCCCGAGTTGTCGCGCATATCGATGACGCCGGGGGTGAGGAAGCCCAGGTCCTCGGCGATGATGGGCAGCGTGCCGAGCTTTTCCTCGAGTGTCTTGAAGAGCTTGAGGCCGGGACCCTGCGTCCACGAACCGTAGGACGAATCAGGCGAGGAGAACGGCACCTCCCAATAGGCCTCGAAGCCGCGGAAGTGATCCAGGCGGATGACGTCGTACATGTCGAGGGCGGCGCGAATGCGGCCCTCCCACCAGGAGAAGCCGTCGGCCTCCATGGCGTCCCAGTCGTAGATGGGGTTGCCCCAGTACTGGCCGGTGGCCGAGAACTGGTCGGGCGGCGTGCCGGCGACGCTCACGGGATTGCCGGCGGCGTCGATCTTAAAGAGCTCAGGTGTCGCCCACATCTCGACGGAGTCACGCGAGACATAGATGGGCAGGTCGCCGATGATGAGAATGTCGCGCTCGTTGGCATAGGCCTTGAGGCGGCTCCACTGGCGATCGAAGAAGTACTGCGTCATCTGGTGGTAGAGCATACGCGCCGGATGGTCGGCGCAGACCTTGGCGGAAGCCTCGCCGCGGGTGCGGAGCTCCGCGGGCCACTCCCAAAACGCCTTGAGACCGCACTCCTCTTTGACGGTCATGAACTCACAGTAGGGGATGAGCCAGTCCTCGTTGGCCTGGATAAAGCCATCGAAATCGGCTGGCTTGTCGGAGGCGAAGCGCTCGGCGGCGCGGTCGAGAATCTGACGACGGCCACCAAAGATGGCGCCATAGTCGACATTGCTGGGATCGGATCCCAGATACACACCGTCGATATCGCACTGCTCCAGATAGCCGGCCTCGATAAGCTCGGCAAAGTCGATGAAATTGGGGTTGCCCGCACGGGCCGAGAACGACTGATAGGGCGAGTCGCCGTAGCTCGTTGTCGTAAGGGGGAGAATCTGCCAGTAATGTTGTTTGCACGAGGCAAGAAAATCGACGAAGTCGTAGGCATTCCAGCCAAAGCCGCCGATTCCATATGGTCCGGGCAGAGATGAGACGGGCATGAGGACGCCGCTTGCACGCTCCATGAATGCGCTCCAACCTTCTTGTTGTGGGGTCAGCCTGCTGATGGAAGAGCAGCCCGCCGCCGGTGTTCTGATTCGATACGCCTATTGTAGAACATGTTGTTTAAACATGTACAGGTAAGATAAAAAAGTTGGAAGTATTTCGGTAAATGGGTACGCGCCATGAAAAAGCCCCGGTCTCACATCGTGAGATCGGGGCAAGAACGGTATGTAGGTTTTTTGCTACTCAGCGTCGGCGAAGCCGTTGGGGTTATGGCTCT
>USCJ01000005.1 GCA_900553215.1 uncultured Collinsella sp. | reverse complement strand
CGAGCCGTTACGCGGTTTGGTAAAACCGCGTAACAAATTACGCCAATTTTGCGCCGACGATCTTTGCCGCGGTCGGCTTATCGAAGTTGCCGCCGGTGGCCTTGCCGAGCGCACCCATGACCTGGCCCATCTGCTTCTTGGACGTGGCGCCCAGCTCGGCGATAACCTGTTCGATCAGAGCCTCGAGCTCCTCGCCCGAAACCTGCGCGGGCAGCAGGCTCTCCAGAATCTTGACCTGCTCGGTCAGGTTGTCGGTACGCTCCTGGTCGGTGCCGGCCTTGATGGACATCTCCAGCGTCTCGCTCGTCTGCTTGATCAGACGCTTGATCATGCTGTTGACGTCTTCCTCGGTCACATCGCGGCGCTCATTGACCTCGATATTCTTCACCTCGGCCTTGACCTGGCGAATGATGGACAGACGAACCTTGTCCTTGGCCTTCATGGCCGCGATCATTTCCTTCTGCAGCTCTTCGTTGGTCATCTGCAAATCCTCCTCAATAGTGTGGGCGGCACTCACGCGAGCGCCGTCCCATGATTACTCGGTCGTCGACGAATTGTCGGTCGAACTCTTGGTGACGCCCTTCAGGCTGACGTTGTACGGCACGTCCTTGGGCATGGGATTGACGGTGATGTCGGCATCCTTCTTGTACTGCTCCAGCCACTCGCTGTACGCGGTGCTGGCCGCCTGCGTCTTCACCACGTTGGAGACGTACTTTTTGATGGCCTTGGGCACCTGGTTGATGTCATCAACCTGATTATCGACATGGAAGTAGTCGGTGCACTTGATGATGTGGTAGCCATAGGTCGACTCGACGACTTCGCTCACGTCGCCCTTGTTGAGTCCCTCGAGCGCCGTCTGGTAGCTGTCGACGAAGGTGGTGAGCTTGTCCCAGCCCACGTCGCCCTTCTTCTCCTTGGAACCGGTGTCGTCGGAATACTGCTTCACGGCGTCTTCAAAGCTCAGCTCGCCGGAGTTGATCTTGTCCAGGCACTCCTGCGCCTTGGCCTTTGCGGCAGCCTTGTCCTCGTCGGATGCGTCGGAATCGACCTTGATCAGGATGTTCGACGAGCGGCGGGCATCGTTGTACTTCGACAGGTTCTCGTTGATGTAATCGACAATCTCGCTGTCCTTGGGCTTGCTCGTGGGCGCGACGGCATCCTTGAGTTTCTGCTGCGCCAGGCTCTCCTTGAGCGAATCCTTGTAGGTGTCTTCGGTATAGCCGTAGGTCTTGAGGGTCTTCTTAAAGGCCTTGGCACCGCCCGCGCTCTTGCACGCGTCCTTCCAAGCCTTCTCGACCTCCTCATCCGACACCGTCACGCCGTTTTCCTTCTGCGCCTGCTGAAGCAGAATCTGCTGCGTGTAGGAATCGATGAGCTGCTTGCGATACTTCTTGGGCGTAAGGTCGTTGTTGACCAGGTACTGCGCCCAATCCTTGTCCTTGGTATAACCATAGGACGTGCGCATGCTCATGATCTGCTTGGTCACGGTGTCCTCGGTGAGGTTGGTGCCGTTGATGGTGGCGGCAACACCGCCGGTCAGCTTGTAGCCCGAGGTATCCTCTGCCTGCGACATGAGACCGGAGCACGCCATCGCCGAGACGGAAAGCAGCATTGCCAGCACGCCGATAACCACCAGGACGATCTTGACGGTCTTAGACACGTACGTCTTGCGCTGCTTCTTACGAGAGCTGGAGGCGGCGCGAGCCTGCTGCTCGGGCGTCGGCGCGGCCTCAGAGTTCTTTTTCTTGTTTGCCATAGCTGGCCTTTCGCATCACGAATCGAACAAACGCCATTGTGTCACAACGCGGCCCCCGCGACAAAGGGGGCAACCCTGGCACTTGGGGACGTTCCTTTTCTGCCGGCAGTTAGGGACTGTCCCCAAGTGCCGGTTTTAAAAGTGGCGGCGGATGGCGTCGACCATGCCCTGGGGCGTGGTCTGGCCGAGCACGTCGGCTGCGGCATCGGCGTCCATAAAGATATTCATAAGCGCCTGCAGGGCCTCGACCTGGCCGCCCGGCTCGGCAATGCCCAGATTGATGACGATCTGCGCCGGCACCGGAGCGCCCATGCCAGCCATAGCGTTAAATGTCACGGGCGCGGCGGGCTTGACCACCGCGATATAGGGCTTGGCCACAAACCCCGGATCGGTATGCGGAATGGCAATGTTTGCCGCCGGCATGGCAAGACCCGTGGGATAGGCATCCTCGCGCGTGCGAACGGCGTCGAGCCAACCGTCGGCAATGTAGCCGCGCGGAGCAAGCTCACTCTCGAGCTGCACAAACACCTCACCCGGCGTCGCACACTCCCAATCAAAAAACACCAGCTCAGGCGTAAACAGCGCCTCGTTATCCGCCATACCGTCCTCCAAAGTTGCATGAGGGCCACAATGCTCAATATGATAGCGAAACGGAGTATGCAAGGTTAGCCGAGGATCCCGATGAGCTCGAGTGCGCGCGCGGGCGTCAGGCATACCTCGGGCATCACCTCCAACATGCGTCGGTCGCTCGTGACAACATAGTCGACATCCGCCGTATCGCCCGATGCAATGATGAGATTGTCCTCGAGATCAGGCATACGCTTGCCGAGCATGCGCGCCATCTCGCACTCCGCCAACGAAAGCGGAGAGGCCGTTGCCACCTGCATCATATGCTCGATACAGGCCCACGCAGCCGGAATGAACGACGCGTTATCCCCATTCACGTTCCGCCGAGCGAGACGCCGAGGCAAGATATAGAACACGTCCTTTGCCGTCGTTGGCGCGTACAGAAGGTCGATCTTTCCCGCTTCGGCCAGCTCAACCAATCTCGTCGCTTCGCCAAACGCTCCCTCTTGCAGGTAATAATCGAGCCAAACGTTCGTGTCTACCAAGAGTCGTTTCGCCGCAATCATCGGCAATTCACCTCTATGTCGGCAATCATCGCATCATACATATCATCGCGTACGGCATCCCAGTCTTCCGCCGATGATTCGCCTGGCGCAAAATCCGACGCGCTCAATCCCAACGAGGAAAAAGCCAGGCCACACCCCTGCTCGGCAAGACTCTTCGCACGAGACGTCTCGCACCCATCCGTCACCATAAATCCCGGCAACGTTTGATGTTCGGCAAGATAGGTCCAAAGCGCACGAATGGCGTCACTCGGCCCCAACCCATTACGAGTCAGGACCGCATCGCCACCGGCCTTGAGCATAGGGTCGATTCGCGTGTTGAGCTGCACCGTTGCTGTACCCATAGTGGCTCCTCTCTACTTGCTAGCAGTATAGCAAACAGAGCAGACCGCACAAAAGGGCCCCGCCCGCTCGCGGACGAGGCCCTGTCAGATTTTCTAGATCGTTTACATCCCAAAGAACGCTCAATGAACGCTCTTACACACAACTAACGCGCCGCATCAATTGCGACCTTGCCGCTCCCCAGCACGTGGACGCGACCGTCGGCGAGCATCTGCACGACCTCGGGGTACAGCACGTGCTCGATCGCGTGGATGTGCTCCTCGAGCGTATCGACATCCCAGCCCTCCTCAACAGCCAGCGCACGCTGGGCGATGATGGGACCGTTGTCGTAGACCTCGTTGGCAAAATGCACGGTCACGCCAGTTACCTTGACGCCGCGCGCAAAGGCATCGTCAATCGCATGCGCACCGGTAAAGCTCGGCAGCAGCGCCGGATGCAGGTTGACCACGCGGTTGGGAAACGCCGCCAGCAGAGGCGTGTGCACCATGCGCATGTAGCCGGCCATGACCACATACTCGCAGCCGCGCTCGAGAAGCTCGTGCGCGATGATCTCATCGGCGGCGATGGGGTCGGCATAGACATCCTTGGACAGCGTCAGCGTCTGGATGCCCGCGCGCTCGGCACGCTGCAAGCCCTTGGCCGAAGGACGGCTCGACACCACAAGCTCAATCGAAGCATTAAGCTTGCCGGCGGCGATCAGGTCGATCAGCGCCTGCAGATTGGTGCCGGAGCCGCTGATGAGCACACCGATCTTGAGCGGCTCTGCCGTATCGGTGCCGGTCGGACGGGTGTAGGGCACAAAGCCCAGACCCTCACTAGCAGCCATCTGATCGTTATCGCTCATCGGAGTACACGACCTTACCGGAACCCTCGACGCACTCGCCCACGCGGAACGGCTTCTCGCCCAGCGCGACCAGGGCCTCGGTAACCGCGGCCTCGTCCTCGGAGGCGACGATCAGGCACAGGCCAACGCCCATGTTGAAGGTCTTGCATGCCTCGTTGGGCGCGAGCTCGGCCTGGCGCGACACGTAGGTGATGACGGGCGGAACGTCCCAGCCCATCTCGGCGCCGTTGCGGGTGACCACGGCGTCGACGTCGTCGGCGAGCGCGCGGTTGAGGTTCTCGGTAATACCGCCGCCAGTGATGTGGGCGATGGCGTGCACGTTGGCGCCGCCGCGCAGCAGCTCCAGAATCGGCTTGACGTAGATGCGCGTGGGAGCCAGCAGGGCGTCAGCGAGCGATGCGCCGCCGAGCTCCTCGAGCGGACGGCTCAGCTCCTCGGCCTTAGCGGCGGCCTCGGGCGTGCCCGGCTTAATGCCGTCGACGCCAATGACCTTACGCACGAGCGAGTAGCCGTTGGAGTGCACGCCGGTGGAAGGCAGGCCCAGAATCACGTCGCCGGGGCGGACGTTCGCGGGATCGAGCATCTTGGGACGGTCGACGACGCCCACGGTAAAGCCGGCGAGGTCGTAATCGGCGGGGGCCATGACGCCCGGGTGCTCGGCCATCTCGCCGCCCACGAGCGCGCACCCTGCGAGTTTGCAGCCGTCGGCCACGCCCTTGATGATCTTTGCCATGTGCTCGGCCTCGATGTGGCCGATGGCGACGTAGTCCAAGAAGAACAGCGGCTCGGCACCCGAAGCCAGAATATCGTTGACGCACATGGCGACCAGGTCCTGGCCCACCGTCTCGTGACGGTCCATAATCTGGGCGAGCACGAGCTTGGTGCCCACGCCGTCGGTACCGCTGATCAGGATCGGGTCTTCCATATCCTTCAGCGCGGCGGCCGAGAACAGGCCACCGAAGCCACCGATACCGCCGATGACCTCGGGACGGTTGGTGTCCTTGACCATTTGCTTAATAGCGTCGACGGCGCGGCCGCCCTCGGCGGTGTCGACGCCGGCATCCTCATATGTCACATGCTTGCTGTCGCTCATCTGAGCCTTCCTCTCCCGCTACTGTTTGTCGCGAGCGCGCCAAACAGTGCTCATAGTTGCCCTCGATTCGGCGCGCATCCTGGCAACGCGCGCCGCCCAATCAACAAAACGGCAGGTAAAACCTACCAAAATAAACCTGTCCCTACATGGCAGTTTTTAGGCCTCGCCGTGCTCCTCTTCCCAGCTGCGGTCGTCGTATTTCTCGATCACGGCGTCGTCGTCAAAGTGCAGCGGCTTGTCCAGGTTGCGGGGCTTAAAGCCCTCCATGAACTTGTCACGGCCAAAGCTCTCGGGAATCGCCACGGGATAGCGACCGGTAAAGCACGCGTCGCAGTAGCCGCCCTTGGGCATGACCTTCAGCAGGCCCTCGACCGAAAGAAAAGCCAGCGAATCGGCGCCAATGTACTCGCAGATCTCATCGACCGTCTTGTTGGCACTGATGAGCTGCGACTGCACGTCGGTATCGATACCGTAGAAGCACGGCCAGATGACCTCGGGCGAGTTGATGCGGATGTGAATCTCCTTGGCGCCGGCGTTGCGCAGCATCTTGACGAGCTGCACCATGGTGGTGCCGCGGACGATGGAGTCGTCGATGACGACCAGACGCTTGCCCTCGATGTTGTCGCGCAGCGGGTTGAGCTTCATGCGCACGCCCATGGCGCGCAGCTCCTGCGTAGGCTCGATAAACGTACGGCCCACGTAGCGGTTCTTGATAAGGCCCTCGCCAAAGGGAATGCCGCTCTCGTGCGAATACCCCTCCGCAGGCGGCAGGCCGGAGTCGGGCACGCCGATGACCAGGTCGGCCTCGACAGGCTCCTCATGTGCCAGCTGACGACCCATGTCGTAACGGCAGGCATAGACGCTCTTGCCGTTCATGATGGAGTCGGGGCGGGCAAAGTAGACCTGCTCAAAGATGCAGTTGGCGGGCTCTTCGGCGGCAGGCACGCCCTGCTCGGACACAAGGCCCTCGGCGCTGATGCGCAAAATCTCACCGGGGCGGACGTCGCGGACGTACTCGGCGCCCACAATATCGAGCGCACAGGTCTCGGAGGCGACGACCCAGCCGCCGGCGCGGGTGACATGGGTGGTGGCGTCAACCGTCGCGGCGCCGTCCTGCGACGGCAGCTGCGAAACGGATGCGGCATCGGCCTGGTCCAAGCCCTCGTCCACCAGCTTGCCCAACACCAGCGGGCGGATGCCGTGCGGATCGCGGAATGCGTAGAGCGCCTGCTCGTTGATGAGCGTCATGGCGTAGCCGCCGCGCACGAGCTCCATGGTCTTGCGAATACCCTCGCGCAGGTGGCCCGTACGCTGGGTAAAGTAGCCGATAAGCTTGGTCGCGACCTCGGAATCCGAATTGGAGAGGAACGGCACGCCCAGCTCGATCAGCTGACGGCGCAGCTCGTCGGTGTTGACGAGGGTGCCGTTGTGCGCGAGCGCGATAATGACGCTATTGATGGTAGAGAGGTGCGGCTGAGAGGCTTCCCAGCTCTTGGCGCCGGCAGTGCCGTAGCGCACATGACCCACGGCCAGCTGGCCGGAGAGCGTCGACAGGTCGGCGTTGGAGAACACGCGGTCGAGCAGGCCCAGATCTTTGCGGACCATAACCGTGCCGCCGTCACCCACGGCGATTCCAGCCGATTCCTGGCCACGGTGCTGCAGCGCACGCAGGCCAAAGTACGTCAGTCGAGCCACGTCGCGATCGGGCGCCCATACGCCGAAAATGCCACATTCCTCATGCAGCTGGTCGGAGTCCGGATCATACGTCGACATGGTGTTCACCTGTCCCGCGGCACGCTCGGCCGCGCGGATGGTTTCTTGAGACATGGTATCCCCTCAGAGCCTCGTATTTTTGGCGTTACCCGCCTTATTATACGCACGGCGCGACGTGCTCCCCAGCGCATGAGCAGCGCTTTTTAAAAGCCCACCGAGCTTATAATCCGTTTTGCAGCCAAACATTTTATTGGGCAATCGCCTCGGGACCGACGATCCCGCATGCTTCCGTTGCGGCGCGTCTCGCCCGCCGTTAGGGCTTACATTGTTGCAATTGGGACGTTCGTCCTGTCTTTTGGCAGGTCGGCGGCGTATCCTTATAACCTACAACAAAGCGAGAAAGGTTCTGTATGGATCGAAACGAACTCGACCCCAGCGTCCCCAGCGCCACAGAGGTCAAGAAGATCCCCCTCATCATTAAGGTGTACGCTGTCCTGTGCATCCTTTCCGGCGTGGGCACGCTCCCGTCGGTCGCTGCCTTTATGTGGCAGGTCATCACGGCACTTGTTAACGGCAACGCCACCGAAAAGCTCGGCGACAACACGCTCGTCGCAGTCGGCCTTATCGTCGCCGGCATCATGCTCTCTGCGGCAAGTGCCGTCATCCTAATCATCTTTGGCCTGGACCTTATCAAAAACCAGCGCCGCAACGCCGCACGCCTGTCCTACATCCTTATTGCATTCACGGTCGTCGAGCTTTTGGTCGACGTGATGCTCCAGGGCATCGGGCCCTTCCTGCTGCGTCCCGCGATCCAGCTCGGCATCCTCGTTGCACTTTCGGCAACCGTCGACCCCACGCTTCGTCAGGAGCGCGAACTGCAGCGCCGCCTGCAGGAGATGCTCGACCGCGACGCCGCCGCCGAGGGCATGCTCGGGCGCGATGAAACCGGCGAAGGCTACATCAAGCTCAACTACTTCAACCTGTTCTGGGTATTCTTTGTCTGCTGCGTGCTCGGCCTGATCGCCGAGGACATCTGGCACATGACGGTCGACGACCCGGGCGTCTACCAGAACCGCGCCGGCATGCTGTTTGGTCCCTTCAGTCCCATCTACGGATTTGGCGCCGTGCTCATGACCATGGTGCTTAATCGCTTCTACAAAAAGAACCCCATCATCATTTTCCTGGTGAGCGCCCTGCTCGGCGCCAGTTTTGAGGTGTTCGTGGGCTGGTTTATGCAGACCGCGTTTGGCGTGGTCTCGTGGAGCTACTCGCACATAACGCTGTTCGGTTTGCCCGATCCGCTCGTGGTCCTCACGGGCGGACGCACCTGCACGGGCTTCGCCTGCCTGTGGGGCCTGGGCGGCCTCATCTGGATCAAGCTGCTGCTGCCGAGGCTGCTTAAGCTTATCAACAAGATCCCCTGGAAGAGCCGCTACTCGGCCACCGTCATCTTTACCGTTATCATGCTGGTCGACGGCGTCATGACGCTGCAGTCGCTCGACTACTGGTACCAGCGCGTTAACGGCACGGAGCCGGACATTCCCGTCGCACAGTTCTACGGAGAGCACTTCGATAACGAATACATGGAAAACCGCTTCCAGAGCATGACCATGAGTCCCAAGGATGCGACGCGCGTGTAGCGCTCACCGCGCCCAAAACGCAAAATGCCCGCCGGTATCACACGTACCGGTGGGCATTTTTATAAACGATCCTTCTATCGACGCAATCCTCTATGCCTCGCGCTCGACCTCACTCACGCATTCGTTCTTGATGGTGCCAACGAGCGCCTGCAGCGCATCGACCACGTGCGGGCGAATGTCTCCGCCGATAAGCACGAGCATGATGTCGTCACCTACGGCAAGCTCGCCGCTTGCCAGCCACACGCGCACATAGCCGATACCCGGCATCGCGCGCGTGGCCTCGATAGCAGACCGTACCTTTTCGGCGTCGTAGTCAAAGACCATGCCGCCCACCCTGTGGCCTGGTGCCACGCCATCGGTCTCGACTCCGCGCACCTCGGCCTTGGGCGTCGCACGCACCACACCGTTATGCGTCAGATACATCCCGCAGCCTGCCGCCGAAGCATCGGCCTTGGCCTCGCGCAGCCAAGCATCAATCGAAGGCATCAATTTGCCACTCTCAAGCATCGTTTCTCCCTTACCGTCCCAAATTAGCTACTCTCGGGCAATTTATTCATCAACGGGCGTGAGCACCATGACAGCGCGCGTGTTGCTCAGCGACAGTGAACGGCAGGTCACAAGCGTTACAACCTTGGTTGCCGAAGCGGCACGATCGGTGGCATCACTCGCCACGGCAGAGGCACCGTCGAGCATCTCGGACAGGTAGTTCTTGAGCCCGTCATCGCCCTCAAAATTGGGCGTGCGCGCCTTGGCATACGTGTCCTCGACAACTTTGGTCGCCAGTGGTCGCAGCTTATACGTAGCATCCCGTGTGATGTAATACACAAACTCGATGCTATCGAACGTCGCCTGATCAGTGGTGTCCGAAATCACGTTGAACATCGACCCATCGTTCATATGGTGGCCGTAGATCGTGGTCTGCTGGTCGACCATTCCCGGCGCGGTGTCATCGCTATCCAGGAAAATGGCGCCGGACGCGTTGGACGTGCCATCAAACAACGTGTTGAGGTATTTGGAGTTGTTGTTGGTCTGCACCACGGGATAGTTGATGTTGGTTCCCGGCACGTAAATCCAACCCACAATCTCGGGATTCGTCTGAGCAAGCGCATCAAAGTTGATAATCGGCACGCCGCTGGCGTCCTTATCGCTTACATATTGCTTCTCGATTTTCTGATACGAATCGCTCGCCTGCTTATAGCCAATCTGGGCATTAATAAAGATAGCGGCGGCGGCGACAATCAGGCCGATACCGATGATGATGAGCAGGATAGGAATGATGGAGCGGCGCTTCTTACGCGGCAGCTCGGTGCAATCCGACGGCGCGGCATGCGATGAAGACCGGGGCGGCTTCTTAGCGGAGCTATAAGACGAAGGACGATATGCGGCCGGCGCGTCCTGTCGACGATGCGTCGCCGGTGTCACGGGGCGCGGCGCGCGCGGCTGCTGAGGAGAGGATGTCCGACCCTGCCGTGCCGCACGGGCAGCACCCGGCTTCGACGGATCGGGAATCTGAGAAGCCTTGAATCGTTTTCCCTGATAATCGGACATGGCTCTCCTTATACTGCGGTGAAACGGCGGAACGCTTAGGCGTCAGCCATCTCCTGCTTCATCTTTTCGATAACCTTGCGGTACTCGGGGTCGCAGGCGCCCAGAATCTGCGTGGCGTAGATGGCAGCGTTCTTGGCACCGTTAATGGCCACACAGGCAACGGGCACGCCCGAGGGCATCTGCACCATCGACAGCAGCGAGTCCATACCACCCAGATCGCTCGTCTTCATAGGCACGCCGATGACCGGCAGCGGCGTAAAGGCCGCCACGACACCGCCCAGGTGAGCAGCCTTGCCGGCAGCAGCGATAATCACCTTGATGCCGCGGTCAGCAGCAGTCGAGGCCCACTCATGGACCTTCGCCGGCGTACGGTGCGCGCTTGCAATCACGAGCTCATAGGGCACGCCTAGCGCCTCGAGCTCGGCGGTGCAACCTTCCATAACGCCCAGATCGGACTTGGAGCCCATGATGATCCCGACAACCGGCTTCTGATCTGCCATAAACAAAGACCTCCTGTTGAGAGCGGTGACGCGGCGAATCCGCGACCCTTAACTACTGAGAGTAGTATAGCTGCCGATGCTGATGTGTTCGGCGGGAGACGGAACGCTTTGCGAGATTAAGGCCGAAGGGTCGGAGCTTTCCGCCCACATTCAAAAAGCGTGCCCACCGTCCTTGGGTGGGACGGCGGGCACGCTTGCTTAGCTGTTGCTGGGGCTACTTAGCCTTGCTGCGACGATGGAAGAGAGCGCCGATCGCGGCGATGATGGCGCCAAGACCACCGACGGTCGCGACGGTCGCCGCCGTCTGGTCTCCGGTATTGGGAATCGCCGAACCGTTCTTCTTGCTGCCCTGGGCCTTGTCGCCTGCGGGCTTGCCCGCCTGGTTGCCGCCGTTCGAGCCATTGCCGGAACCCTGGTTGCCCGAGCCGCCCTGATTGCCGGAATCGGCATCCTTGAGGCTCTCAATAGCCAGCTTGAGCTGGTCATAGGCCGCCTGGAGCTGGGTGTCGGAAGCATTCTCATCACCCAAGACGTCCTCGGCGTAGGTAATGGCATCCGTCAGGGCCTTGACAGACTCGGCCGTCTTGCCCCTGGTGTCAGTCTCCTTCGCCTGCTTGACCAGGGCCTTGAGCTGCTTCTTAGTCGGATTCTCGACCGGGGCCACCGGGGTCTTCTCGAGCGCGCCGCGGGCGCTCTCGAGCGCCCTGAGCGCCTGGTCGACCTCGTCCTGCGTGGCGTTCTCGTCGCTCAAGATGGCGCGGGCGCTCGCCAGGGCGTTCTCGAGCGCCGTCCAGGAGGCCTCGGTGTAGTCACCGGCCTTGAGGTCGCCGGCAGCAACCTCGGCATCAACCTTTTCGATCGCGGTAGCGAGATCATCCTTCGACACCGGATCGGGAACGGCCGTACCGTAGAACTTGAGCTCCGCCACGCTGCAGTAGGCATCGACGTCGCCACCGCCGGCGTGAATCACCTTGACGGTCACGTAGCGACCGCGCGCGGCGCCAAAGCTCATCTGTTTCCAGTCGCCACGGTCGGTGAGTACGTGGCCGTCGTTGTCGAAGGCAAACGTACCCATCGATACGGCGGTGCCCATCTCATAACCGTCGGCAGTGTCGGAGACCAGTATCTCGGCCTCGAAGATATCGCCGTTAGTGCCGCCGTCCTGGCGCGGCAGGAATGTAACGTCGGTGAGATCGTAGTCGCGGCCCAGGTCGACACTCAGATACTGGGGCATACCGGTCCCATGGGCCCAGTCGCTGTGCCAAAGCGTCCGCTCGTCGCCGTCGAGAGCGTTGGCGGCGTTGCTGCCCTCGTAGTCGGCCTCACTCGAGAAGCCGGCCACCTTGACGTTCTTGCGGTTCTCGGGCGTGTTGATGAGAATCTTCTCATCGACAGGGCGCATCTTGAGGCCGTCGATTGCCTTCTCGATCTTGGCTGTGGCGTCTGCGACATCCTTCTTGCTATAGCTGCCTTGGCCGCCGTCGAGGAGCTTCCGAGCCGCCTCGACCGCAGTGGTGAGAGCTGCATAGGAATCCTTAGTGTAGACGGACTCGCTGTAGCCCATGGCCTTGGAAAGCGCTGCCACGAGCGCAGAGGTATCGACACCAGCCTTGACCTCGACCTCATAGGATGCGGTCTTGGAGGGGTCGAGTACCGACGCCACCGTGATCTTTGCCTTGCCGGCCTTGTTGGCACGCAGGTAGTAGCTCACGCTATCGCCAGCCTGAACAGCGGAGACGCTTACCACGGAGGGGTCGGAGCTCTCGACCGTCACATAGGGGTAGCCGGCGCTCTCAGGCGTGGCCTTGGCGTCGACGAGCGTAACGTCGCCTTCAAAGAACTCGGTCTGGTTCTTGCCTAGCTCGACACCCTCGATGGCCTCGACACCCTGCGTGTAGTTGAAGTTGACCTCACGCAGTGTGAGCATCTGGTCACCCGATGCCTCAAGCGGCGTGACCTCGACCTTGGTCGCCTTCTTGCCCTTGTTCTCGGCAGAGAGGCCAAAGGCGTAGCGAGCCCGGAAGGAATCGTACTCCCCGCCCGCGAACTCTTGGGTCGAGCCATCCTCGAACGTCACGACAGCCTTGATCTTCTGCACGGTTCCGTTGCCACCGTTGCGGTTAACGACCTCGACACTATCGAGTTTCGACGGCGTCTTAAATGCGAATGTCATCGTGGTGGGAAGCTTCACGTAACTCGGAAGCTTACCCTCGCTGTCCCAGTTGCCGCTCCAGTCCCATAGGAACTCAAAGCCGTTGTCGCCCTCGTTATTATCGAACAGCGCGTTATAGCTCTTCTGCTGGATAAGTTTCTCGACGTTGGTCCCGTCGTCGGTCGTGAGCTCATCGTTGGTCATCGTGATGTTGAAGGCATCCTGACCGTACTCGGCGACCGTTGGCTGAGGAACATCCGGCATCGTCACCGTGCCGTCGCTCGCAAACTCAAGCGCGTCGCATGCCGGACCGATGAGCCAAGATGTCGAGGGCAGTTCGACCTTGCCGGCGGTCTTGGCCTTGAGCTTGAAACTCGCCACCGCGCCGGTACCGTTGTAGAGCTTGCCATCGCCGCGGTTGGCAAAGGCGAGATTGATAGTCTGCGTTCTGTCCGCGAACTGGACCTTCTCGCGAGACAGGTTCTCCATGCCGGCAGTCGAGCCGTCCTGCGCGATGCTCTCGGACACAAACTCGAACTGGTCGCTCTTGAAGTTGACGAGAGCGCCCAGGGCGTTGACGTTCTTGGCGTCGGCCGCATAGACATCAACGGTGATCTCATCACCAGCCTCGACCTCGGTCTTGCTCGGTATCACCGCGAGCGAACCTGCGACCTTGCCCTTTTGTTTAGTGCCACCGTCAAGACCCGCCATGGTGAACGAGTAATCGTAGACGTCGTAAACGCCGTTATCGTTGAGGTCGGCGAAGTGGTCGCGGATCTGCGAACCGAACGTCGGGGTATCGGGCTCGCGATTCTCGAGGCCCAGGTAGTTCTTCATGTTGGAGTAGTCTCCGTCGGAGATCGTGGCCTTGTTGAGGTTGGAGCCCACGGCGAAGCCATCCGTGCCGTCGGTCTTGTAGATGGCAATCTCGGACGCGGAGAAGAAATTGCCGACCGAGGCGAGCGGTGTCATGCGCACGTAACGGGCGGCCACGGTGCCGTCAAACGCTACCGTCTTACAATCAGCGGAACGTGCCCAATCGACCTCCTGGCTCGTCCAGTGGACGCCATCGAGACTCGTCTCAACACGCATCTTGGTCACAGTGCCGTTGCCGGCGTCATCGCGCGGATAGTACTCGAGCTTATCGAGCTTGTAAGCGCGTCCATAGTCAACGGTAAGCGCCTTGCCCAGATCGTTGCCACCGGAGTGGAAACCGCCGTCGCCCGACTGGAACTCATGGTCGAAGGCGAGCTCGGCCTTATGGCTGCCGTAAAGTGAGCCCTCCCAGGTGATTTGCTCGGCGTCGGGGACGTTCCGCCACGGATCGAGTGCGGAGTTCGCCTCGAGCACATCGCTCCAGGCGGAGTAACCCTCGGCGTTGCGCGAACGAATCTGGTAGGTGTGCTTGCTATTGTAGGCGAGGTCGGTGTGCGTGAACTCGGCCGCATCACCCACGGCAAACACAGTGCCGTCGACCTTAAGGTCGTAGGAGGTAGCACCATCGACCTTTCCCCAGGTGAGCTTGATGCTCGTTGGGGTCGTGACGTCCTCGGGGGCAGCAAGGTTCGTTGGTGCGGAGAGGTTCTCGTTGAGGCGATCGGCTGTGAGCGTTGCGTCGGCGTTCACGAAACCGCCCAGCTCAAGCGTCTGCGCCGCTGCAGCAACATCGGTCTTCGCGAACTTGACGTAGACCTTGGGGTTCGTGGTGATCTTGGTGTTGTTGAAGCTCTCGCCCTGCTCGGCCTCGGTGCCGTCCGCATCGCTGCCGTAGTGGTTGAGGTTGGGGGTCTTGCTGTAGAAGTAGACCGCCTGGCCGGCCTCGGGGGTCGCGGCGTCAAAGGTCTCCTGCGAGTTGACCTCAACCACGTTGAGTGCGGATCCGCCGTTCTTGGCGACGACGCTCGTGGGCTTGGCGGACACATTGGCCACGAAGGTCGTGGTGCGGTTGGAGTCGTAGCCGTTGTAGCCGCCCTGCGAGGCCTCGGCGGTAAAGGTCGCGGTGCCGCCTGCGGCCTTGGAGCTGTAGACGGTGCTCACATGCTCACCGTAGGAGATATTGTCGATCGTGCCGTAGGAATCGTCCTCAGTCGTGTTGTTTTCGATGGAGGAGCCGTCGTCCTCGTACTGCGTAAAGGTGCCGTCGCCCTCGGTGGCGAAGAACTCGACGATACGCTGACTGCGGTCGGTACCCTTGGTGTTGGTGTCGCTCACTGCCTCGGGGTTGTTGTTCTCGGCGTACATCGGCACGATAGCGTTGGCCTTCACAAACAGCGGCAGCTTCCAAAGCGGAGCCTCGTAGTTGTTGAGAACCTGGCCGCCGCGATACTGCTTACCCGAGAAGTAATCGATCCAGATGGTGGGATTCTCGTCGGTGCCGTAGTTGGGGAGGTAGATCCCATTGCGAATGTCGTTGCCGTTCTCATCTGCCTGGGTATCCTGATACACCGGTGCCACTAGGAAGTTCTCACCGAACATATACTGGTACTGCGTCGAAGTGCTTGCGGCGTACTCGGAGTTGTCAGAAAGCAGCATGGCGCGGATCATGGGCAGGCCGGCATCGCCGTTACCCGTGTCGATGTTGGCCGCCGAGGCCGCGCTCGTGTAGATATAGGGCATGAGCTGCGCCTTGAGCTTGAGATAGAAGCGCGAGATGCCTGTGTAGGGATCGCCGTGCGTCATGGGCGATTTACGGTAGGTGCCCCAACCGTCCATGTCGAGCATAGAGGGCGTGAACGTCTTCCACTGGTAGTCACGCGCAGAGATGATGGGGTCGCCGCCAAAGATGCCATCCATGTCGGAGCCGATGTTGGGGTTGCCCGAAAGACTCTGACCGATATACGTGGGGATATGGAAGCGAATGTACTCCCAGTTACCGCCATACTGGTCGCCGGTCCAAATGCCACCAAAGCGCTGCGTGCCGGCCCAACCATCGAGCGTGATGATGTTGGGGCGCTTGTTAGCGCCGGTCGTCACCGTGTCATAAGCTGTCTTGATGCCATTAAGACCAAAGGAGTAGCCAGATCCAACCCAGGCAACGTCGGTCTTAAGGGTAGTGATGCCTCCCGTCTTGACCTCGGCGTCGAAGTCGCGAAGCAGATGCCACGGGGTCTCAGGGTTGCTGTCGGGCTCAAGGTTGGACTGGGTCCACAAGCCCGTGCTCACACCCTTTGAGTTGGCATACTCGGTGAACTTCTTAAGGTTGTCGACGTTGGCACGCACAGCGTTAAGACGGTCGGCCGAGCTCGCTCCGTCGGAGTTGACGCCGCCGGTCTTGTAGTAACCGTTCTGGCCATAGCCGGCGCCGTAGCCGTCGTTCGGCAGGAACCAGCCGAGCGGCATGTCGCTGTCCTCGTAGTCATCGATAACCTGCCGAGCAGAGAACTGGCGGTCGAAATCGGTCGCTTTCATGTTCTCGGTATCAACCGTAGGGCCCTCACCGTTGAGCGTCTCGGCCGCAAGTGTGCCGTCGAGCTTGTAGCCCGTCGACATGCCAGACTCGTACTTAACGTCGCCCTTCTCGCTCGAGGACTTGCTGCCCTTGGTCTCCCACTTCTTTTGACCCGAGGTCGTTGACCAGCCATCACGGTTATAGGCATTAAGATGACCAAGGTAGAACCCGTACTCGGGCAGCAGTACCGGGTTACCGGTCACCTTGTAGTAGTCCTGCAGCATCTCAGTTGCCACGTTCGAAGCTCCCTCGTTGGTCGCCACGAAGTAGTAGGCATCAAACTCATTCTCGCTGTGCAAAGTCGTGACCGTCGATGAGTCCGTGGAACCGAAGTCGTAGGAACCCTCTGCAAACGTGTTTCGGAGCACGCCGTAGCCGTCACTCGTCCAATAAAACGGGTTGGGCGAGGCAACGCCGCCATCGGTCCAGTTGTTCGTGTTGGAGATGGCGATGGTCTGGTTGGTGTGCAGGAAGCGTCCGTTCTGGGTGCCGCCGCCAAAGAAGTTCTCGGACTTCTCCTTGGCGAGCGTCTGGACGGTACCCTTCTTATCAAGGTCGAGGGACGCGGACTCGGAAACCACGACACGGTCGCCTGACTTGATACTCATCTTGCCAGTCGCCTTGTCCAGGATCACGGTCGCCTTTCCGCCGGTGATCTCGATAGTGTCGCCCTTGTCGGCAACCGTCGCACTCGGCTTGCTGTAGGTGTCCGAGGTATCGGGCTGAGCCTGGATCTTAGCCGTGTGGGACTTACTGCGCGGCGTGGCGTACTCGGAAAACTCACCCTTGGGGTCGACGTTATAACGGAAAATACCGTCCTCGAGGAACGTAATACGGCCCTTGATGCCGTCAGCGAAATCGATGTCGACGACATTCGAGGCAGACTGGGACACGGTCGCCGAGTCGACGCCCTTGAGTGGCGTGGCAATCGCCTGCTGGGGATTGGCAAACACGAGCGTCGCTGCAGTGGCAACGAGGACCGCGCTTCCCTTCACCCACCGTTTCGTAAAAATGGAATTCCTGCGCACCTGGTCTCCTTTCTTCCGAGATGCTGAGGTGCCGAGGACGCCCCCCCCCGGCAGCATGGGAAAACGTATCAAACGGGGATGTTCGGTACATTCCGCACAATGGGGCCACCCGTTACCAAGGGGCCAACTGGTAGTAACCAGATAGCCACCTACTAGGTCATATCAATATATGGGAGCACTTGCGCAACCAAGTTCGGAAGTCCACCAGCGGCAGTAAAATGAGCGTCAGCGGCAAGGTGGGCTTAATAAGCCATACCAATTGGTTCTTCAGTCAAATACCAATCTAGCAAAAATGTACTGTTTATCTGGTATTACACAGACCATACCTTTCCCTCGGGAACTGGGCTTCGCGAAGTTTCCCGAGAGAAAAGCTCGACCGCCGCCCTGCGACCTACCGGAGATTGCTATGACGTACGTTGGCTGATTTGGTTTGGAATGAGAGGTTGACGGAGGATGGTGGACAGTTAGTTCAGATTTGTATTTTTTGGCCGGGTCCTTACGTGCAAACGTATCGTTTTGAAGCCGTTTTAGACCCAATAACGCCCTTTTCTCATTCCTGACTGCGCATCCTTGTCGCATCAGACCGCCAAGAACGACTCATTTGAGCTCAAATCGGCCTTTTCCACCCTCACAAAAATACAAATCTGAACTAACTGTCCAGCGGCACTCTCA
>USCJ01000004.1 GCA_900553215.1 uncultured Collinsella sp. | reverse complement strand
GACGTCTCGTCTGCTTGGCAGGTTATCCAGCAGATTTTTGTGACGCAGAAGGTCATCGACAAGGCGAAGGCCGATGAGGAGGAGCGCCTTAAGAACGCGCCGCTGCAGGTTGAGGTCACTCGTCGCGAGAAGAAGCCGCGCCCGCACAAGAAGAAGTAGCGGGATATCAATCTTATTTAGGTACCTAACTTTTGGAGTACGTTATGTCTGAAGAGATCATCGAGGATATGCTTGAGGAGGTTGCCCCGCAGGTCGCGGGCGATTATCCCGAGATTGCACAGCGCTACAAGGCCGGTGAAGAGCTGACCGACGAGGAGCTCGACACCATTGCCGATGTCGCGATTTCCATCCTGCGTTCCATCCTTTCGCACTTCGATGCCGCCAACTCTCCTATCGATGAGTATGAGGGCGACGAGGGTGAGCTGATTCTGGATGTAACGGCTCCCGACCTTGCTGTTCTCATTGGCCGTCATGGTCGCACCCTTGATGCCCTTCAGGTTATGTTCTCTTTGCTAGTGAGCCGCAAGCTTGGCTTTAGG
The DNA here is from genome assembly GCA_900553215.1 of uncultured Collinsella sp. Lineage (GTDB taxonomy): Bacteria > Actinomycetota > Coriobacteriia > Coriobacteriales > Coriobacteriaceae > Collinsella. The sequence goes on along the minus strand of USCJ01000004.1, from coordinate 17,739 downwards.
TATCCGGTTGTAGTGGACGTCGAGGGATACAAGAGCCGCCGTCAGGACAAGGTTGCCTCCATGGCTCAGTCTGCAGCCGAGCGTGCCATCCGCACTCATAAGAGTGTTTCGCTTCCGCCTATGAATGCCTATGAGCGTCGACTGGTTCACATTGCACTTCGTGGCAATGATGCCGTCGATACTCATTCTGAGGGTTCTGACCCTGATCGCCATGTGGTGATTGTTGCTCGATAATCTGCTCGAGCTTATGCTAAGGGGACGTGGTTTCCACGTCCCCTTTTTTTGTCAAAAGTTCTCGATATACTGATTTTTGTCAGAAAGGAGCTTTCGTTGTTAGTACTTACTGATCAGCAAGCTGACGAGATGTTGACTCGTCTAACTTTCTATTGCAAAGAGTATTCCTTGAGCGTATCTGATGTTGAGCTGAGGAAATGTATTCAGCATTTGGATTTGGTTCTGGAAACAAATAAGACAACTAATCTCACCCGTATTCTTAACGTAGAAGATGCTGCGGTACTTCATATCCTCGACTCACTTGTTTTGCTCCCCTATATCAATAAGGCTCCTGAGGGAGCTTTGCTCGATATGGGGACAGGTGCGGGCTTCCCTGGTATTCCGTTAACCATAACCACGCATCGTAAAGCTACTTATATTGACTCTGTTGGTAAGAAGGTTGATGCCGTCAATTCTTTTGTTCATGCTCTTGGGTTGAAACATGCTCATGCGATTCATGATCGCCTTGAAGAATATGCTCGAAGCCATAAGAAGCAGTTTTCTGTCGTAACCGCCCGCGCACTTGCCCCTCTACCGATTCTTGTTGAGTATGCGGCTCCGTTTCTCAAGGATGGAGGTCTATTTGTTATCACCAAGGGTAATCCTTCGGATGAGGAGCTAGTTTCCGGCATGTCGGCAGCTAAGATTTGCGGCTTCACTTTGCTTCTTAATGACGCAATCGATTTGCCTGAGGGCTTGGGCCACAGGGAGTTCATTGTTCTCAAGAAGAGTCATCCAGCATCCGTTTCATTGCCTCGTGCAAATGGCATGGCTAAGAAGAATCCGCTTGCCTAGATGTTTCACGTGAAACATAATGGATACTAACAACTTGCAGTGTTTCACGTGAAACATGGCGGTTGATATCGAATCGGAATGTTTCACGTGAAACATCCTCCGTTTGACAGCTTTAATACACACCAGGAGGGACCGTGGGATTTCGCGACGTTAAGCGTTCTAAGAACGCAAAAGACACGCGTATCATTGCAATCATCAATCAAAAAGGCGGCGTCGGTAAGTCAACGACGGCTGTAAACCTTGCAGCAGCACTGGGTGAGCAGGGTCGTAAGACTCTGATTGTCGATTTTGATCCGCAGGGAAACAGTACCAGTGGATTTGGAATTGAAAAAGAAGACCTTGATCACTGCATCTATGATGCATTGTTGAATGATGTGCCGGCAGAATCGCTTGTTCTTGATACAAATTGCAAAAAGGTATTCGTAATTCCAGCTACGATTCAGCTTGCAGGTGCCGAAATTGAGCTCGTAAGCGCAATTGCTCGTGAAACCCGCCTCAAAGATTTGCTTGAGCCGATTCAGGACGAGTTCGATTTTATTTTCATTGACTGTCCTCCTTCGCTCGGCCTGCTTACTATCAATGCCTTGACCGCAGCAGATAGCGTTTTGATTCCAATCCAGTGTGAGTATTACGCACTCGAGGGCGTTACGAAGCTGCTTGAGTCAATGAAGATGGTCAAATCACGTCTGAACAAGGGCTTAGACACCTATGGCGTGCTTATGACCATGTATGACTCACGTACTTCTTTGTCGAATCAGGTTGTTGAGGAAGTTCAATCGTACTTTGGTGATAAGGCGTTTAAGACGCTGATTCCCCGTACGGTTAAAATCTCTGAAGCTCCGTCTTTTGGAGAACCGGTAATTACCTATGCACCTCAAAACAAGGGTGCAAAAGCGTATATGAACCTTGCAAAAGAGGTGATCAAGCGTGCCTAGTGCAAAGAAACGTGGCGGATTGGGGCGTGGACTCAATGCTTTGGTCTCTGAGGCCGAGTATGAGACCGGTGGTTCTGCTGCATCTGCTTCAAATGTCGCATCTGAAACAAAACTACCTATTGAGGATATCGTTCCCAACCCTAATCAACCGCGAATTCACTTTAATGAAACTGAACTTCGCGAGTTGAGCGAGTCAATCCAAGAACATGGCGTTTTGCAGCCGCTCTTGGTTCGCAAGCATGGAAACGGCTATGAGATCATCGCTGGTGAGCGTCGTTACCAGGCGTCAAAGCTTGCTGGTCTTGAGGAACTGCCTGTCATCATTAAAGATGTTAATGATGAAGAGATGCTGGCTCTTGCTCTTATCGAAAATCTTCAGCGTTCTGATCTGAATCCCGTCGAAGAGGCTAAGGGCTATCGCCAGCTCATCGATGCTAGCGGTATGACCCAGGAGGCGTTGTCGAAGGCCGTAAGCAAGTCACGCTCTGCAATTACAAACTCGCTGCGCCTTCTCGATCTCCCCGAAGTAGTTCAGCAAATGATTTTTGAGGGTAAACTTACTGCTGGTCACGCACGTGCGATTCTTGCAGTTCCCTATGAGGATGCTCGAATTCGACTTGCAGAGAAGGTTGTTGCGGAGGGCCTTTCCGTAAGAGCGACAGAAAATCTTGCTCCATTGTTTTCTGCCGGAGAGACACCTAAGACGCCGCGGCCTGCAACGCCTCAGTCTTTTAAAAAGGCTGCGCGTGTACTCCGTCAGGTATTTAATACCAACGTGCGTGTGAAGAGCTCGCGTGGAAAGAATAAGATTGAGATTGAGTTTAAAGACGAGGAAGAGCTCTCTCGTATTCTTAGTGAAATGATTCAGTTTGATCAAGGAGGCCAAGATGAGGAATAAGATTTTAACTGCGATTGCATTGGTGACGACTGTCGCGGCTGGTGCCTTTGCTGGCTATAAGATCGCGACAGACGATGAACTTCGAGGTCGTTTGCTTCGTGGCGCGCAAGATATTGTCGATACTTCCAAGAAGAAAATGGATGTCATGACAGAAGATGTTGCCATGCGCACTGCTCAGGTAACGAAAAATCCAAGGATTAATCAAGGTTGGGTTAGCAACCAATGGGAAAATGTAGGCTATTAGGTACCTAACAATTACCCTGCATATTTTGAGGGGCCCTTGTCTGATTCATGAGACAAGGGCCGCTTATTTTGTCCGTAAAAAATGGGAAAGCTAGCAGCGGTCCAAAATTGAGGTCAATAAATGAAACGGCCCCGGTTGCATATCCTGCAACAGGGGCCGTTCGATGTTTCACATGAAACGTTTTGGAGTGCGACTCCCCTATGCGTTCTTCTGAACTTTGAAACGCTGTTTCAGCTGTCCGCAAGCGGCGTCAATATCGTTACCACGGGAGTTGCGAATCGTGGTCTCGATGCCACGGGACTCAAGACGACGCTGAAGATCCTCAACCTTATGAATCGGCGACGGCTTGAGCGGGCTGCCCTCGATGTCGTTAAGTTGAATCAGGTTAACGTGGCACAGCGTTCCCTCGCAGAAGTCGCAGAGTGCCTGCATCTCGGGATTCGTATCGTTAACGCCTTCGATCATGGCATACTCATAGGTCGGGCGGCGGCCAGTCTTCTCGGTGTAGAGCTGAAGCGCTTCGTGAAGGCGAAGCAGCGTGTACTTCTTAACACCGGGCATGAGCTTATTGCGCGTCGACTGGATGGCGGAATGCAGAGAAACGGCAAGCGTGAACTGCTCGGGGATGTCGGCAAATTTGCGAATACCGGGAATAACGCCGCTGGTAGAGACGGTGAGGTGACGAGCGCCGATACCGATACCATCGGGGTCGTTGAGGATACGCAATGCCTTGAGAACCTCGTCGTAGTTGGCAAACGGCTCGCCCTGGCCCATGAAGACAACGCTTGTGGCACGCTCGCCAAAGTCGTTGGATACATGAAGCACCTGGTCGACGATCTCTTGAGCGGTCAGAGAGCGCTTGAGGCCGTTGAGACCGGTAGCGCAAAAGGCGCAGCCCATGCCGCAGCCTGCCTGGGTGGAAACGCAGACGGAAAGTTTGTTACGACGGGGCATGCCGACAGTCTCGACGGAAATGCCATCGTGGTGCTCGAGCAGATACTTGCGCGAGCCATCTTTGGAAACCTGCTTGGTGAGTTCAGTCGGCGTATCAAAGGCAAAAGCCTCTTTAAGCTGCTCGCGGAAAGCCTTGGGAAGGTTGGTCATATCGTCAAACGAACAAACGTTCTTCTCAAAGACCCATTCGATGAGCTGCTTCGCGCGGAAGGCGGGCTGGCCAAGTTCGGCCACGAGCTCGCGAATATCGTTTTGGCTCAAGTCGCGAATGTCCTGAGATTTAGTCCTGGGATTCATGGAAGCCTTTCGATTTTGGGGAAACGTAGAGGGTATCGCTACAATATGGTATCAGCTGCAGAAATTATAGAGGAGGAGTCTGCCCATGCCGGGTAAAAGCCTAGAGAACATGCACGTAGCGGTCTTGGCGGGCGGTCATTCCGCCGAGCGCGAGATATCGCTCGATTCGGGAAAGAACGTTGTGGTGGCACTGAAGGAAGCCGGCTACACCTCGGTGGAGCTGCTTGACACGGCCGCTGATGACTTTATGGTAACCATGGCGACCGGCGGATTCGATGTGGCATTTATCGCCATGCACGGCGCCGGCGGTGAGGATGGCGCCATGCAGGGTGCCATGGAGACCCTGGGTATCCCCTACACGGCCTCGGGCGTGCTCGCGAGCGCCTGCGGTGCCGACAAGGAGGTCTCGAAGCTCCTGTACGCCAAGGCGGGCATTCCCATTGCCCCCGGCCTTGCGCTCGAGGTGGGCGATGAAGTCGATATCGATCATATCGTCGAGGTTTGTGGCGAGCGCTGCTTTGTGAAGCCGGCCGTCAACGGTTCCAGCTATGGCATTTCCCTGGTCCATGAGCCCTCCGAGCTGCCCGCGGCAATCGCCAAGGCGTTTGAGTACGGCGACAAAGTGCTGGTCGAGAAGTGCATCGAGGGTACCGAGATCACCGTCGGCGTATACGGCGAAGATGACGTACGCGCCCTGCCGATTGTCGAGATTCGTAAGCCCGAGGACTGCGAGTTCTACGATCTGGACGTGAAGTATGTCGACCCTACGGATATCCATCGCATTCCGGCGCAGATTTCACCCGAGAATTACGCTCGCGCTCAGGAACTTGCTTGTGCCGCTCACAAGGCCCTCGGTTGCCTGGGTATCTCGCGCAGCGACTTTATTGTGAGCGAGGACGGCCCCGTTATCCTCGAGACCAATACCATTCCCGGCATGACCGATACGTCGCTGTATCCGGATGAGATCCGCCACACCGACGACATGACGTTCCCGCAGGTCTGTGACAGCCTGATCCGTATGGGCCTTCGTCGAGCGGGCATTGCATGCTAATCGAGGACGCGGTTTCGTCAGGAACGCCGCAGTTTGTCATCGACTCCTATGCCACGCTTGCCGACCGCGCCAAAACGCAGTCTTTCGGCCTTATCGAGGAAGATGTGATTGTCCTCGATACCGAGACCACGGGTCTTTCGGTGCAGGACAACGAGCTGATCGAGATCTCGGCGGCCCGTCTTTCGGGCCGCGAGGTCATCGACCGCTTCGATACCTTCGTGCATCCCAAACAGCTGATTCCCGCCGAGATTACCGAGCTCACGAGCATTACAAATGCCGATGTGGCAGATGCCCCGTCGGCGGTTGAGGCCGTCGCCGCTCTCGCCGATTTTGTCGGTGGCTGCCCGGTGATCGCACACAACGCCACGTTCGACCGCTCGTTTATCGAGTCGGTCAAAGGCGGCGTCAACGTGAGCGATATTTGGATCGATTCGCTGGCGCTGTCGCGCATCGCGCTTCCGCGCCTGGCCTCGCACAAGCTGTCTTTTATGGCCGATCTGTTTGGCTGCGACTCGGTATCACACCGTGCCAATGCCGACGTCGACGCCCTGTGTGGCGTATGGCGCGTGTTGCTCGTGGCGCTCACCGACTTGCCCCAGGGCCTCATGGCGCGCCTAGCCGACATGCATCCGGACGTGCCTTGGTCCTATCGTCCTATCTTCTCATTCTTGGCAGGGCAGAACCCTGGTTCTATCTTCTCTCTCAGCGCCGCTCGTGCTGACGTTCTCAAGGCCGATCGCGCCGACGATCGGGTGGACGCCGATGAGCTGCCGGTCCTCAAGATGCCGAGTCGTGAGGAGATCGAGGCAGACTATGCGCCAGGTGGCCTGGTCAATCGCATGTATCCCACCTACGAGCCGCGTGATGAGCAGATCGCGATGGCGCTCGAGGTCCGCGATGCGCTGGTCACGGGCACTCATCGAGTAATTGAGGCAGGCACAGGCGTCGGCAAATCGATGGCCTATCTGGTGCCTTTTGCCGAGGCAGCACGCCGTAACAACATCACGGTTGGTATTGCGACCAAATCGAACAATCTTGCCGACCAGCTCATGTACCATGAGCTGCCAAAACTTGCCGAGCAACTGGACGGTGGTCTGTCATTTTGCGCTCTCAAGGGGTATGACCACTATCCGTGCCTGCGCAAGCTTGAGCGCATGAGCCGCGGCCAGGTCGAGATTACCACCAAGCGCGATCCGGCGGACACGCTCACGGCGGTCGCGGTCATTATGGCGTACGTCTGCCAATCAGCCGATGGCGACCTCGACTCGCTCGGCATTCGGTGGCGCAGCGTCAACCGTCCCGACTTTACGACGGCCTCGCGCGAGTGTGCTCGTCGCCTCTGCCCGTTTTTCCCTGATAAATGTTTGGTCCACGGTGCTCGCCGTCGTGCGGCGCATGCCGATGTGGTGGTCACCAACCATTCCCTGCTGTTCCGTAACGTTGCGGCCGAGGGCAGGATTTTGCCTCCGATTCGTCATTGGGTAATCGACGAGGCCCATTCCATCGAGCGCGAGGCGCGCCGTCAGTGGGCGCGCGTGGTGTCGGCGGACGAATCACGCGTCCTGTTCGAGCGCCTGGGTGGCTCGAGCACCGGCGCACTAAGCCAGGTTTCCCGTGATTTGGCAACCTCTGAGGGCTCTACGCTCTATCTGGGCCTTACTGCCAAGGCGACGTCGACGGTTGCCCGCGCGAGCATGGCAATCGCCGGCGTGTTCGATGGCGTTCGCGAGCTCGGCCGCCGTGCGCGTGGGGGTTATGACAATGCCAATCTATGGATTGGCCCCGAGCTGCGCGAATCAGACGACTGGCATGATTTCTTACAGTCGGCCTACACTGGCATCGACGCATTGGAACAAGCTGACAAGAGCGTCGACGCGCTGGTGCAAGCCGTCGCCGCCGACAAGCCCGAGGTTGTTGTCGACCTGGGTGATATCTCGCGCCGCCTGCACGAGCTGGCCGAGAACCTCAAACTCATCATTGATGGTACCGATGAACACTACGTGTATTCGCTGCAGGTTAATCGCAGGCTGCGTGCCGGCGGAGAGTCAATGACCGCAGAGCGCATCGACATTGGCGAGGCCTTGGCAACCGAGTGGCTGCCCGAGGTTCACACGGCTATCTTTGCCTCGGCGACCATGACGGTGTCCAAAAGCTTTGAGCACTTTAACCATGCGGTCGGCCTTGATCGCATCGGTGCTTCAACGTCGTCATCGCTGCACTTGGATTCGAGCTACGACTTCGATTCGAACATGGCTGTAGTCGTTGCGGGCGATATCCCCGATCCGCGCGATCGTGAGAGCTATCTTACGGCGCTCGAGCGCGTGCTGGTCGACGCCCATCTTGCCATGGGCGGATCGGTGCTCACGTTGTTCACCAATCGGCGCGACATGGAGGACCTATACGCCCGCGTTGAGCCCAAGATGGCCCGTGCGGGTCTGGAGCTCAACTGCCAGCAGCGCAACTCATCTCCTCGTCGCCTGCGCGACCGGTTTATCAACGAACCGACCTCGTCGCTTTTTGCGCTCAAGGCCTTCTGGGAGGGGTTTGATGCCAGCGGCGAGACGCTGCGCTGCGTCATCATTCCCAAGTTGCCGTTCTCGAGCCCCACGGACCCGCTCTCGTGCGAGCGCAACCTGCGCGAAGACCGCGCATGGGCGCGCTATTCGCTGCCCGAGGCGGTGCTCGAGGTTAAGCAGGCCGCGGGGCGTTTGATTCGCTCGTCGACCGATAGCGGTGTGCTGATCTTGGCGGATCCTCGCCTGGTGACGAAGGGCTATGGCAAGAAGTTCTTAACGTCGCTGCCCACGAGCTCCTACCAGCGCATCGAATCGGCGCAGATCGGGCACTATCTACAGCTGTGGCGTGCACGCCACGAGCGGCGGCGCTAAAGCGGACAGACGAGGGTTTTTGCCATATCGCACAGACGCTTTGACAGGGCGGGGTCATCCAAGATGCGGATGGCTCCGCCCGCTGCGATTATCTGGCTCAGCAGCCAACGCTCGGAGCCGTAATGTACGGTTGCCGTTGCCATGTCTGTCCCGCTGCGCTCGATAAGGGTGATGCCGGCCCAGTCCAGATGCTCCGCCATATCGAATGGCATCAAGAGCTTTGCGCTACGCTGCGTCCGGGCAAGGGAATCGTGGAGGGATGCAACGTCCGGTACGTGAGGCACGACGGAGTCTTCCGTCAAGGCGAGTCCCTCGATTTTATCCATGCGATAGGTGCGCTGCTCATCGACCGCGATGTCCCAGGCAATCAGATATGTTTGGTCGCCGTTTGCTGTAATGCGCAAGGGGTCGACCAGACGCTCGCGTGGCCGCGCATCGTCCATCGAGCGATACGAGATACGACAGCGAACGCCGTCCTGAATGGCGCAGCTCAGCTGCTGCCAGTGCGACCCGTGGTTGACGGTGTCAGAGACGTGCTGGTTATAGCCGAGCTCTTCGGGTAGAAGAGCATGTCGAATTCGAGCCGCCGCCTGGGGATCGATCCCCAACGATTCAAGTTCGTGGTTGAGCATAGCGCCCTCGGCGGCACTCAGGCGCAGCGGTAGTACACGCCCGGCGTCACCGGTGAGGACCACGCGCTCGCCGTGGCATTCGCAGATGATACGCGCACCCGATTCTCGGTCCGCGAGCGTCGAGACGATCTCGAGAATCTCGTCGAGCGACGCCCCCGTGATGTCAAAGCGACTGCAAATCTCGGTTCGTGTCATGCCGCTCTCGCCGGCGGCGTAGAGGGCCTCCATGATGTCGATGGCGCGCGAGAGCCTCTGCTCGCTGGTGAGTTTACGCACGGGCATGCTCGTGCACCGTCCTTTCAATGAGGTGGTTCCACGCCTGCTTGAGCGATTTGGGGGCCATGGGCCTCATGCCGTCCATGGCGTGGGCCATGCAAAATGAGGCGGCGGCTTCAAGATCTCGCACGTCAACGGTCCAAGTCCATCCCGAATCGGTGTGTGCGAGCTCACCTCGCCCGCGCGTGAGGCCGTTGATCATATCGATCTGCGTCTGCGGGGCGAACGAGAACGTAGCCGCAACGGGCGGGCGGTCGGCAAAATCGAATTCAAAGAACAGGTAGTCGCTGAGGTTGAAGTCCGCAGGGATAACGTAGGCCTTCGAGGGGCGCCAAGCGCGAACGATACGGTCGCAGCGGAATGTCCTGATGTCGTCGGTGGCATTGTCGAGGCCGCAGAAGTACGCAACGCCCTCGCGCTCGAACATGCCGTAGACGCAGACGGTACGCTCTTTCTGCTCACCGCGTCCGTTCTGATATAAAAATCGCAGCGCGCATCGCTCGGCAAAGGCGCTCCATACCGCATCGACGGTGGGAGAGCGGCGGATCGGTGCTTCGTCTACCGCCGACATGCCGGTGAGGTAGGCAATCTTGGAACGAATATCGGCAAGCGGCGCGGCAAAAGTGGATGAGCCGGCCGCTATTGTCTGGTCGATAGCGTTGAGCAGGATATCGGCGTCGTCTGCGGTGATGAGGCCGCCTGCCGCAAACGTGTGCTCGCGGTCGATTGTCCATGAGCTTTCCTCGGTCTCCTGCGCGCCGGCGGGGCGAACCTCCTTGATTAAGATGCCGCGTTCGAGCAGTTTGTCACGATCGCGCCGAAACTTGCGCTTATCCGAGTCGATGTTGCCCGAGCCATATCCCAGGTCAGAATCCAAGACGATCTGCTCGGTCGTCAGCGGTTCGGGGGAGCTGTTGAGCACAAAGAAAAGATTGAGGATGCGCTGAGCCGTTTTATCGAAACTGGGCTCCGAATTCCCCTTTTTAATTGTCGCGGTCGCGTCGCTTGCCGTCATAGAGTCCTCGCATGAGAAGGTGGTTTGCTGCCATGATTTTAGTCCGATATGGAGATTAGGCTATATCCTTGTCCGCTCGGGGCGTTAAGATGGCCCGAATTCGGTCGTTTGCGCTCGCTCGGGGTATACTTTCGACTATATACGGTTCTAATGTGCATACATTGGGCCTATTTGTCGGATTATGGATGTGGAGCGCACATGGCGAACACCCAGAACTATATTAACCACCTGCTGCAGAACACCGGCATTACGCCGGCATGCAGCGAAGAAGAGCGCTTGGCTGCCGAGGATATCGCTCAGATCTTCCGCAACCACGGCTTTGATCCCGAGGTTCAGGAGTTCAATGCCCCGGCGCCCAGCAGGTTGGCATTTGCCGTTACCGGTATTCTTGCGTTTGCCGGCGCCCTGCTGATGGGCATCGGCGGCGGCATCGGCTTGGTCGGCACCTTGCTGGCCATTGTCGGCGCCGTTCTTTACGTGCTCGAGCGCACGGGCCACCCCGTGGTTTCACGCCTGGGCAAGACGGGCGTGAGCCAAAATGTCATCGCCTACCACAAGGCCTCGGGCCCGCTCGCGTCTCCGCGCAACCGCCCGGTGGTCGTTGTCGCACACTACGACTCTCCCCGTGCTGAGTTGCTCGCCCGCGAGCCCTATGCTTCGTATCGTGCGCTCATCGCCAAGCTGTTGCCCGTTGCCACGGTTGCCCCTGCTGCCGTTGCCATCTTGCGTATCCTGCCGCTCCCCGGCGCGCTCAAGGTTCTGCTGTGGATTGTCGCGATCCTCGCCTCCCTCGTTGCGCTCGCCAACGCGGCAAACATCATTTCTAACCGCTACATTCTTCCCTATACGTCCGGCGCGGTGTGCAACAAGTCTTCTGTCGCCGCTATGCTCGGCGTTATGGACAACGTTGCTCCCTTCCAGGGCGAAAACGAGTTTCCCGACGATGTTCCGTTCGATACCTATTTTGGGGAGCAGAAGCGTCGTGCCGAGGAGATGGCGCGCGCAGCAGCGGAGTATGCCGCGGCCCAACAGCAAAACGACTACGGCAACACCATCGAGTATGAAGAGCCTACCTACGCCGAGGATGAGTTCGGTCAGCCGATTGCTCCCGACGCTCAGGCCGAGCCCGAACAGGGTGAGGATTTCGACGAGCAGATCGAGGGCTTTGAGGGTGCGTCTACCGACGAGACGCTGATTGGCGCCATTGTGCCCGAGGATCAGAATCAGGCTGTCCAGGCCGAAGAGTTCAATGACGAGGTTTCCGCTGCCGAGCCGGCGGAGGAGCCTGTCGTGGCCGAGCCCGAGCCCAAGCTCTATCGCAATGCCGTCGGCAACATCCGCTTTGGTTCGGATGCCATCCGTGCGCTCGGGATGCTTCCCGAGTCCTGCACGCTCGATTACGAGGAGGGCGAGGAGCCGACGTTTGAGCCCGAGCCCGCCCCCGTCGTGACTGCACCTGCGCCCGCCGTCACCGTGGATGATGAGTCTGCCGCGGTTACCTCTGCCGTTGCCGAGCCCGAGGCGGTGTCCGCGATCGATCCCGCGGCAGGACTGGTCATTTTGGCCCCCGCCGCGCCGGCGCAAGACGTTGCGGACGAGTCTGACGACGATTACGTTGAACAGCCGAGGCGCGTGTCTTACGAGAGCGATACTGATTTTTCGGCCGAGATTCCCGCGGCAACGCCCCATGCCGATATTGCATCCGCGTTCTCTTCGATTGGCACCAGTGCTTCCAACTTCTTTAAGGGTGCGCTTGCAAAGGGCAAGAAATTTGTCGACGATTTCGAGGAGAAGCGCGCTGCCGCACGCGAGGCTGCCGAGCAGGAGGCTATCGCTCAGCAGCAGGCAGCCGAGGCGGCACGTGAGCGCGCGGCGCAAGAGTTCGAGCAGAACGAGGCTATGCAGTCCGTGCCCGTCGACGCTGCCGAAGCTACGACGTCCTTTGAGTCCCAGCAACCGGCGTCCGCGGATGTTGCTGAGGCGACGACGTCTTTCGAGGCTCAGCAGCATGTCGATAGCACCATGTCGTTTGATGCCGCGCAGTTCGATTCCACGATAACGTTTGAAAAGCAAGGCACCGCGATTGCCGAGCCCCTTCCTGTTTCCGATGAGCAGGGCGACGCGGCAGACGATGACGAGCCCATTGATGCTGCCGAAATTCAGGATGCTGCCAAGGACGAGTCCGTCGAGGCCAACTCTGACGAAGAGCAATACGCGGCAGCCGATCAAGGTGATTCAACCGAGGTCGAGCAGGAGGAAGTGCCTGCGGTTTCCGAGACTCCCGAGACGGATGAGTCGAGGCCTTACTCCACGCAGATTTTCACCATGCCGACCCCGAGTGGTTCCGGTGCCACGGTTGCCAATGTCGCTCCCACCCAGGACGAAACGGTCGATTCCCTTATGGCCCAGATTTCCTCCCAAGCATCGCCGCGTCCGCAGATGAATGTTCCCGATCCGGCGTCGGCACCGTCGCCTGCACCCTCCTCGTCTCCGCTGGCTTCGGTCCCCGATCCGTCGCTGCCGTCGATGAAGCAGACAAACGTTGCGTCTCGCACGTCGCTGTTCGACCTTCCCGATCCCTCCGCACAGGTCAACGACCCCTTTGCTACCGCCCAGGGTCCCGAACCCACATCGGCACCCGTTGCGCCTCCTATGCCCGTTGCGTCGGGCGCACAGCCGATCGAGACCATTTCGGCTCCCGCCCCTGCGGCACCCAAGTCTCGCAAGCGCGGCCTGGGCGGCCTGTTCGGTCGTAAAAAGAAAAACGAACAGGACAGCATGAGTGACTGGCTGGGCGTCGAAGACGATTACGATGCCAAGAAGTCCGGTCGCGGCATCGGTTCGTGGGATAATTTCGAGGACGATGACGATGGCTGGAAGGGCGGCGCTACGTCTTCCGACGGCGCTTCTTCCGAAGATATGCTCTCGGCTGTCGCCTCTATGGGTGACGATGAGCTGCTCGGTCACGATATCTGGTTTGTGGCAACGGGCGCCTCGGATTGTGATGGCGCCGGCATGAAGGCCTTCTTGGCTTCGCATCGCGATAAGCTCCGCGGCGTATTCTTCATCAATCTTGAATCCGTCGGCGCCGGTAGGCTTTCGGTGGTGACGGTTGAGGGCGAACAGCAGCTGCTCAAGGGCGATCGCCGCATCGTGAACCTGGTCAGCAAGGTGTGCAAGTCGTTCCATGTCGATTGTGGCGCGCTCGAGATGCCCTATGCCAAGACCGATGCCTATGCCGCGCTCGAGGCGAGCCGCCGAGCCCTCACCATCGCCGGCGTGGACGGCACGCGCCTGGCTTGTGCTCGTACCGAGGACGACCTGCCCCACAATGTCAACCCGACGAACATTGCCACGGTATCCGAGGTCGTGACCGAGGTTATCCGCCGTTCGTAGACGGAGCTCTAAGGAGTCAACGTGTTTTCGTATATTAAGCGCCATTGGCCTGTCTACGTGATTTTGACCTTGATCGCCATTGCGTTAGGATTTGGGGCTGCCTACATCGTGGGCGCGAAGGGCTCGACCCCCGCCTCCGCAATCAGCGAAGAGGTGGAGCAAGAACAGAGCACGGGTGCCGATGGGATTCCTGAGTCCGAGCAAGCAATCGTTGATGGTGGATCTTCGTCTGCAGAGTAGATGCGGCGATTTAAATGATTGAAAGCGGGCGAGCCGGGGGACTGGCTCCCCCCGCTTTTTCATCGCGCTAGCGCTTCTTTGGGATTGACCTAAGGCGAGCGAACCATAGGGCTGCGGCACCCGAGGTCAGAAGCGCGGTGATGCAAGCGGTGATGGGAACTGATCCTGTTGACGGTAGGTCCCGCGGTAGGGTACAGCGTTGAATAACACGGTCCTCGTCATGTGACTCAAGTTTATCGCCGCCGCCGTTGCGGCAAAGATCGACGCGCGCGCTGTTGGTGAGTGCGGTTTGGGGCGTATAAGCCGACGTTGCCTGCATGTGCACGACTGCGCCCCGAGCATCTGTGCCAAGGATTGCTCTGGCATCGTCAAGGTCGTCGTGCTCATCTTTGAGATCATCGCGGGTCCAGGAATCTGCATCGCTTCGAGTCGTAAAGTCGGCGGCTACTGCACCGTATTCAATGCGAATGCCCGTTACGACGGTATTGGATGCAAGGTCGAGTTCTTTCGCCTCGAGTGTGGTGGATTCCGTGGTCGAGACATCCGCCTTCCAGAGGCGCCAGCCGTCGTAATCGACGAGGCGACAGTCCTCACCAAGGCTCTCTTTTACTTCGTCGGACTCAAACCAAGGATTTTCGTGCCCATCGTCAAGCGTCGCGTTTGCCGGCTCATCGATGTCTGTCGAGTCCAACGGCGTCGTGCGATACCACACGTTGCACAGACCGTTGAGGTCGCCGATGGCGACGGGGGTTTCGATTGAGACGAATCTCGCCGTGCCGTCTTTGGCGCACTCAAGATCATCGGTAATCGTAAACTCATCAACCCAAGTAGCGGAATCGTTTCGAGCATCGATGGTATAGGAGAAAAGCCCATCCGTATTGGTTTGCATCGCGGCGCGGTTTTTTCCATCGCCGTTAGCCAACAGACCCTTCCCGATAGGTTGGACAAGTTCCTGACGCTTGTCGACCTGTCCTTTGATCTCGATGGGCGCATCCTTCATCGCGACGGATTGGACTTCTCCCGTATCCTTTATTTCAAACGTTATCTCCTCGGCAAGGTCATAGGTCCGCGGAGACATCGTTTCGCGCAACGAGTAGGTGCCGGGTGCAAGATGTTCGATGCGGTGCGGCTTGTCGGATGAGGTCCAGGAGTCTATTTCGGTTTTATCGGGACCATATAAGGTGAGCTGTGCGCCTTTCACTTCCTGCTCTCCGCTTGCATCGACCTTGGAGATATCAACCTTGGTGTAATCGTCGGATACGTTAAGCCGTGCTTCCGCAACGGGTGTTTTCTGGTCGGCATAGGTAAGGTCGACGATATGGTGCGTTCGGTCGAGTAAGAAGCCGGTCGGCGCCTGAGTCTCGACGACCTCGTAGCGTGCGGTGCCAGATCCCAACGGGAGGTCGTCCGCGCGTGCTTCTCCAGTTTCATCCGTCGTGACGGTAGCGACAGTCTCACCGTCGAGCGCGGCAATGCTACCGTCGGGGCGCACGATATCACCTGAGGCACGGATCTCAAAGATGGCGCCCGCGAGGCTGCTGCCGTCTACGGCATCGGTTTTAACGATCCTGATGTTTCCGGTCGCGGCGTGGTCATAATACGAGACGATTGCAACGGGCGTCAGGTTTATATCGGCGGGTATATTTACCTCGATCTCTCCGCCGACAAGATAGGGCTCTTTGGCCGAGGTTTCGCGTACATAATAGGTGCCCGGCACGAGCGATTCGGGCAGTGTGACGGTGCCGGTCGCGTCAGTCGTAAAGGTGTCCATTACGTTATGTGCTGGATACCAGCATGTTTGTGAGACAGGTTTGTGATTGCTGTCGAGGAGTTGGAAGGTGAATCCGGCTAGGGGAACAGAAGCGCCTGTTTGGGCATCGCGTTTTACAATCTGGAGATGCGTCGACAGAGCGTGGTTGTCCACGATATATTGAAGCTCGGCGCCGTCAGAAATCTGATTGGCCTCGACGGTCCATTCCCCCGCACGTTTAAAACCCTCGGGGACGGTTTCCGGAACCTCACGAACCGTGTAGCCGGCGCGGTCGTATGGGACGGCTCCGTGGACACCGGCTGGTCGCTTGCCTGTGCCGAACCATGCTTCGGGCTGGTCTTTGGTGGAGGCAAAGCCATAGATGTTTGTAGTCAGTGTGCCAACAACCTGCTGAGAGCTGTTACTGACAACCTCAAAGACAACATCTCCTGCCGGCTGCTCCAGGCCGGATTGATCGCTATTGCCGTAGTCCTTGAATTTGGAAATCTCAAGGTCAAACGCAATGGGGATATCGGAAACGCGCGATTCGATCTCGACCACGCCTGAATCGCCGAGTTGGTCGGCTCCAACGGTGTAAGACCAACTGTCACCGGAGGGCAAATAGCCCTCGGGCGCCTTCGATTCATGGATGGTAAAGGTTCCCAGGGGGACATCGGTGAGGGTAGCTCGACCGCTTTCATCGGTCCTGAGAGTTTGTGTCCATCCAGGGGTTGATTGCGATACGCACACGAATTCTGCTCCTGCGAGCGAAGCCCCAACTTGGGGGCCTGCATTCGTTGCGGCGTCGAGCTTTACAATGCGCAAGGTAATGGTGCCGGGTTGTTCATCAATGGTGACGTATCCGCCGTTATCCGTCGTGGTAAAGGCAATGCGATCGTGCAGGGGGATATAACCAGCTGGCGCTGTTGTCTCAACTAGGTAGTATGCCGTGTTGGGTAGGAGTGTTGCCTGCGCTCGACCGTTGCTGTCCATCTGGACGGTGCCGACACGCGCGCCGCTGGCGCTCTCAAAAATGTCGAATGTTGCCCCGGTAAACTGATAGGTATTGTTTCCGCTGGTAATAACGGTGTTCGCAGACTACTTTTGGAAGGAAACAGAGACCGCCGGCAGTACATAGAGCATGTCTTGACGTCTGCTGCCGCCCGATACGGTTCCTAGATAGCGCCGCGCGCGGTGCGGAGCGGCTTTGATGCTTCCTGATTTTGCGCTGTCGTGGAGCCACCGCGCAGCAGCCACGACTTCATTGTCGGCGGTAAAGTGCCCGCTCTTGGTTTTGCCCTGAGCGGTCGTGTAGGAGTAGGTGCCGTCGACATGGGTGGTGCCGTTGAGCATCCATGCGGCAAGCTGGGTGGCGGCGCGGGCGCGATCGGGTGAAAGATGGTAACCGCCAAACGACGTGGCGGTAGGATATCCGTGACAAACGATTGCTGCGAATTCGTCGTCGAGCCACACCCAGCCTTGATCAAAGTTGAGCCATGGGCCGCCCGGCTTGGTGGGGCCGGGACGCTCCTGGTTCATGCAGTAGGCAATCGAGGCGTCTTGAGCTTCATACTTGCCGATAAAGAAGGGCCCACAATCATCGCTGATAGTGCGGAAGCCGAGCTGGTCGTAGCCATCGACGGCAAATGCGGCTCCCGGTGCCAGGCAGCCGAAAAGCAGGAAGAGGAGCAGGAGCAGCGGACCTGTTGCGATTGCGCTGTGGACAGAGTGCGTGGGTGCGTTGGACATGGCTGCTCCTTATCCCTCGTGCGCCGCATGGGGAGGTTGCGACGCGTAGGATGAGGCTACCCCCGAGGTTCATGCGGGTAAGTACCGGAGCCTGACCAAAAGCTTGCCCAATTCCTGACAAATAGAGCTCAAATACAACAATCAGGCAAAAGCGCAGATAGAAGATAAGGAGAAAAGGAGGTCAAAGGTCCTCGTCTCCACAATTGATGCGATTTTCAAACGAATCTCCACAGCTAAAACAAGTATCGCCACCCTTGTATCGAACAAGACAACCGCGTTATACTATCCCCCACATATGCGGGCATCGCCAAGTGGTAAGGCATCAGCTTCCCAAGCTGACACTCGC
>USCJ01000003.1 GCA_900553215.1 uncultured Collinsella sp. | reverse complement strand
GCCTCCGGGGTATCGTCGATGATCAGGTCCACACCGGTGGCGGTTTCCAGCGCACATCGAAGCTGATTTCGGTTTCTTTCAGCTGATATTTTTCCAGCAGCATCGGTCCGCAGCTTGCCGATCCGATCCCGGCCTGGCGGTAGTCGATGCAGAAAACAGTGCTTCCGCACGGCCGAAGCTCATAGTTGTGGGCTTTCGCGGTCAGCTCCTCCTGCGTGTAAATAGATGCCTGGAATGAGAAGGTTTTCTCGCCCACTGCCGTCAATACCGCACGATCACTGGCAAGACTTGCATAATCGCAGTCGTAGTGGCTGCCGTTCTCCTGCGGGCGGATATAGTCTTCCTGCTGTTCTGCCGGTGTGCTGTGGAAAACGCCGTGATAGCTTGCCTGGTGCTTATCCACGTAGCTCTCCACCGGGCCGAGGCCGCAGTAGGTCAGTTCTGCAAACGATTCCGGCAGGAACAGGCGCAGGCCAAAACGCGGCAGAACCGGGAATACCGGGTCTTTCTTTGCTTCTACATGGACATCGGTCGTTCCGTCGCTGTAAATTGTCCATTTAATCACACCTGCAAGGATCCGCTGCAGAGCCGGAGACGAAATCGAATAGCTTGTCTCGATCTCCATGCACCGGTTTTTGTTAAATTCGCGAGCCGTCTACCTGCGGTTTTGTTTTTCTCAAATTCGACATGCTCGGCGATAGCCAATCAAACGTAGTAAATGGACATAGTTTTTGACAGGCGGTATCGCGCGCGTCCCTCGCAAGGGCAAAATGATCCTTTTTCCTCCGCCCCCAGGAGATCACGTGAGCAGGTTCTCGATGGGATCGGGGTCGGAGCCGGGGAGATAACGGATTTCTAGCTCTATGCCGAGCTCTTGCAGCTCTTTGAAGGCGGCGACATCTGCGTCGTCTACGGCGACTGCGGGCGTTACGGGGTGCTTGCCCTCCCCTGCCCACATGTGACCTATGCTGATCTTGGTAATGGGCACACCGCCCTTAACCAGCGCGAGCGCATCGGCGGGTGAGGCCACCATAATCAGGATCCATTGGCGCGGCGTTGCGGTATGAATGATGTCGATGGTCCTTTGCACCGAGAAAAACCGTGTCCAAACGCCTTCTGGCGCCGCCACCCTCATGGGTGCCCATTGGCGCGAATCCGCCGCGATCTCATCGTTGACGATCAGGACGAGGTTGGAACCCACGGCTTCGTTCCACAGCCCAACGTCTTGCCCGTAAATGAAACGGTCGTCGATACGCGTGAGAATGATCTTGGGTTGAGCCATGGCTGCCCCATTCTGTTTGAGACCCGTAAGAGCATGACATCGCGTCTCCAATATTAGTGCATTTAAAGTGAGAAAAGCCGTCACAACACTTGCGCGGATTTGCGATGTCCCGTATCATAGACAGCCGTTGACGCCTCAGTTGCGTCACCACATGGTCGCCAGCGTAGCTCAGTTGGTAGAGCACCGCTCTCGTAAAGCGGGGGTCACCGGTTCGAGCCCGGTCGCTGGCTCCATTGCACAAGATAGCCGCCTACGGGCGGCTTTTTTGTTGCCGATTTCGGACGCCAATCCAAGCACAACGCTGCCGGCAACTCCCCTACTCAACAAAAAGCCCCGCCAACCGCAATCCTCAAAGGAACCGCGATCAGCGGGGCTCAAGCGCGTTCCCCCAAGGGAGTCACGCCATCAGACGAACAGCTCAGCCGAGCAGCTCGCTACTCCTCCCAGTAAGCATCTGCAAGCAGCTTAAAGCAGATCTTCTTGACCGGCTGTGCGCCATCGCCCGGGAACTCGAGCGTAGGCATATGAGGCTCGCCGGCAACGAACAGCGCAAACTTGTCGTCGGCAAGGTCACCGGCAATCGAGGCGTCGGAATCGACCAGATCGTAGTCATCCTTCTCGTCAAACTCTTGGACCAGCGTCAGGCTGCCCGTGGCAACCTTAAAGGCCTCGCGACCCTCGACGTCGATCTGCAGGTCGTGATAGCGCTGATGCGTCTCATAGTGAGCCTCGTCCTCGGGACGCGTCGTGGGAGCCATGACGTTCGCAAAGACCTTGTCGCCCAGAATCGGATGGCTGCCGACCTCGAGCTGTGCCGGGTCGTTCCCCTCGAGCCAGTCAATCAGCACGTCGAGGCCCTTGAGCATTCCGCGGTATTCCTCGATATCGCCCAGTGCACCGTAAATCATCTAAATCCCCTCTCGGATCGTTTCTTTGGCGGCTACTCGGCAAACGCGTTACCGACGCTGTTGCCACCCACATACGTCTCGACCAGGCTAAGGTCGGGATTGAACACGACGGCATCGGCGTCGCGCCTCGGCATAATGCTACCGCACTTGTCATCGGCTCTAACCACAAGAAAGCAACCGATGCCGGGGCCGACGCCCAAGCTCTTACAGCTCGGTCACGACAACGCCGTTGTAGACCTCGTCCCAACGGTCCATGACCAAGTGGCCAGTCATGGGATCCATGGCGTTGAGCTTGCCGCAGGTGTTGGCGGTACGCAGCACCGTCTCATCATCCGCGCCAGCAGCAATCGCATGTGCGAAGCCAGCAATGGTCGAATCGCCCGAGCCCGTAGCGTTAACGGCAGGAATATCGGGGGTCTTGGCACGGAACGCACGGCCGTTGTGGAAGCCCACGGAGCCGGCAGCGCCCATGGACACGACGACCCAGGGGATATCGGAGAAGCGAGCATCAGAAGCGAGCGCGGCGCGGAGCTCGTCCACATCGTCGGTGGTAAAGTTCGTGCCCAAAAGGCCGTTAATCTCGGTCAGGTTAGGCTTGACCAGCTCGGGCTTGACCTCGGACTTGAGCGCAGCCTCGAGCGAGGCACCCGAGGTATCGAGCAGCACCTTGGCGCCGGCGTTCTCGGCAATGCCCGTGATCTTGGCATAGTAGTCTGCCTCGACACCGCGGGGCAGAGAACCCGAAATGGTGACGACGTCGGCCTTGCCCGCAAGCTCAGTAAACTTGGCGGTAAAGGCATCGAGCTCCTCGGGGGCAATTGTCGGGCCACTCTCGAGCAGCTCGGTCTGGTTGCCGGCGTGGAGGATGTTGAGGCAAATGCGAGTCTCGCCCTTGATGGGCACAAAGTCGTTGTTAATACCGTTGGCGTCCATGAGCTCAGCCATGTAGGCGCCCATGTGGCCGCCGAGCAGACCGGTTGCCACAACGTCGTCGCCCAGCTGACCCAGCACACGGGCCACGTTGAGGCCCTTGCCGCCGGCGGTCTTTTCGGGCGTCACACGGTTGACGTCGTCGATAACGAGCTCATCGAGCTGATAGCGCGTATCGACAGACGGGTTCATCGTAACGGTGAGGATCATTTTTAGCTCCTTATCTCGCAGGCTCCTTGTGCCTCGCGATACGAGTCGACAAAACGGAATTACAGAATCTCAATCGTGAACGAGCGAACGATGGTTTCTTTGGGCTTAGCGACAAGGCAGCCGCGCTTATGCTCAAGCACGTCGTCCTCATCGGAGCAGGTCGAAAGGCCGCCCCAGGGTTCAACTGCCACAAAATCACCCTCGGGCTTACTCCACACAATGAGGTACGGGAACCCCTCAAAGCTCAAGCGAACGCCCTTGTCCTCGCCCTTCTTGGAAAGCGTGACCTGACGGCTCTCGAGCACGTCAAAGATGGTCTCCGCAAAATCGAAGAGCTCATGCGACAGCGGCAGCGTCTTTCCCACCATGGGGTTCTTGGAACGGTTCGCCACATCAATCAATCCAGTCGAGGGAACGGCGGTGCAGAGTTCCGCAGCCTCGTCCTTCTCAAAGCGAAGCTCGTAGTCCGTATAGGCCTCGCCCTCGTCGAGCGGGCACCTAAAGCCGGGATGCCCACCAATAAAGAACGGCATGTCCTCGGTGCCCTCGTTGGTAACCTCATAGGAGACACGCACGGCAGCGCCCTCAAGCGTATAGCGGGCGACGAGCTTAAACGGATACGGATAATCGCTCAGCAGCGCGGCGTTATCCTCCGAAGCCAGGCATATCGCCAGCTCGTTTTCGCTTTGGCTCAGCAGCTTCCACTCCTGCTTGCGCGCAAACCCATGACGGGCGAGCTTCACATGATGCCCGGCAAACGTCATGGCGCTACCATCACGCAGGCCTCCGCAAATCGGAAAGCAGACCGGCGCCTGACCGGACCACACGGCGGGGGCACCCTGCCACAAGTACTCGCGACCTCCGGCCTCAATCGAGGTAAACGAGCCACCAGCCGTGGAAACCTTAATAGAAATCGAATCGTTGGAAAGAGCGTATTCCATTGCCCATCCTTTCGAACAACTGCTTTTTGCTCGCAAGTACCCGTCTCGGCTCTGACCAAAGGACAAACCCGCACGTTCATCGATGCGTCCGGTATCCCAGCCATGCAACGGGGTACCATACAGACATTGATCTAATTACAGCTGAAAGGCCTTCTTATGCGAACCATCATCCTTTATGCCTCACGCCACCACGGCAATACGAAAAAGCTCGTGGACGCCATCGTCGAGGCGCACCCCGAAATCGATACCCTCGACGTGAAGTCACTCGGTAAAAACGAGTACCCCGACCTGCACGAATACCATCTGATCGGCGTCGCCACGGGCATTTATTACTCCGAGATCGACAAAGATATGGCGCGCGTGCTCACTAACGTGCTGCAGCCGCAGGACAAGGTATTTGGCCTTATGACCTACGGTGGCAAAAACAAGTGGTACGGCAAGGATATCGATGGCATCTGTCGCATGAGACAGGCCATCTTTATGGGTGTCTACGGCTGCCCCGGCTTTGATACGTGGGGGCCGTTCAAACTCACCGGCGGTGTCCAAAAGGGACACCCGACCGCTGAGGAAATTAAGGGCGCCGTCGACTTCTTCGACAAGATCGAAGACGAGTATGGCGAGATCATCGTCGAAGAGTACGCCAAGCGCGAGAAGCGTCTAGCCTACGAAAAGGAGCATCCTGCAGGAGGCCTGGTGGCCGGCGTTAAGCGCACGGCAAAGAAGATTGCTAACAAGCTGTAACTGTGAAGGTGCTTTTGAGCGTTTAACCCATACGGCGGGTCCGAGCAGATTCGGGCCCGCCGTCTTTTTCTATCGTTACTCGGTAAAGGCGTTGCCGACGCTCTGGCCGCCAACATACGTCTCGACGAGGGTGAGCTCGTGGTCGAACACGACAAAGTCGGCGTCGCGACCCGGCATGATGCTGCCGCACTTATCCTCGATGTGCGCGGAGCGTGCCGGCACCTCGGTTGCCATGCGAATGGCGATATCGACGCTGGCGATGCCCCAGTCGACGATGTTCTTGACGCCCTGGGCAAGCGTGAGCACCGAGCCGGCAATACTCTTGCCGTCGGCGAGCCAGCACAGGTTGTCCTTCATGATGACGTCCATGCCACCACTGGTGTAGCTGCCCTCGGGCATGCCGCCGCAACCCAGGCAGTCGGTGATGAGTACCGTATGCTGCCAGCCCTTTGCCTGCAGCAGCGCCTTGATGGCGGCAGGGTTCACGTGCTTGCCGTCACAGATGATCTCGGCGTAGGTCTCGGGCGTAGACATGGCAGCGCCCACGACACCGGGCTCACGGTGATGCAGTCCGCGCTGGCCGTTATAGGTATGCGTAAAGCAGCTGGCACCGGCGTTGATGGCGGCGATGCACTCATCGTAGGTGGCGTCGGAGTGACCGATACTGGTCACCACACCCTTGGCGTTCAGAGCAGCCGCATAAGCAGCGGCGCCATCGCGCTCGGCAGCCATGGCGCTCTTAACGATGCGACCGCCCGCAGCCTCCTGCCACTGATCGAAGACCCCCTCGGAGGGGTCGATCAGATAAGCGGGGTTCTGCGCGCCCACGTGCTTCATGGTAAAGAAGGGGCCCTCCAAGTAGATGCCCTGAATGCGAGCACCGCAGAAGTCGGGACCGCGGCCTTCGTCAGCCTGGGCGATGGCGGCGCAGGCGTCCTTGATCTGCTCGACGCCATCGGTGAACGTCGTGGGCAGCCAACTGGTGGTACCACGACGGGCGAGCTCGGTCGAGCTGATATCGATGCCCTCGGGGTCGTTATCGGTAGTCGAGTGGTTGTAGAAGCCATGGATGTGAGTATCGACCATACCCGGTGCGATCCAGGATCCCGTGTAGTCCTTAATCTCGCAAGAGGGCTCGTCGGCCTGCCAGGCGCCAAAGACGCCATCCTCGACCATAAGATAGCCGCCCAGTTGCGGACCTGCCGGCAAGAAGAACTTGTCAGCCTTAATTGCGTACGTGCTCATATGCACTCCTTGCTTCTAAAGCAGTTGACCGTGGTGATACTTATACCCGGTTCAAGTAAAAACAAAAAGCGCCCGCCCGCCGTTATGAGCGGACGGGCGCCCTTACAGGGGGACGCGATTAAGCGGTGAAGGGGTGAATCGTCACGCCCTTAACCACGCGGTTGACCGTGCCGGTGGGGCTCGGCGTATCGGGCGTGTTGCCCACGCGCACGGAGTTGAGCAGGCTGATGGCCTGGGCAAACATCACGAACGGCAGGGCGAGGTAACCCTCGGGGAGCGCCTCATAGCCCTTAAAGGTGAAGGACTCACCCTCGTAGACAGTAGCGCCATCCTGCTGAACGGCAACGGTATGCTGAGCGATCTTGTCGCCACCGATCTCGTTGAGGATGTCGATGTCGTACTGACGGGTGTAGGCGTCGTTGTTCACGAATACGAAGACGAGCGTCTTATCGTCGACGAAGGACTTAGGTCCGTGACGATAGCCCATGGAGGTGTCGTAGGAAGTGGCAACCAGGCCATGAGCAAGCTCGAGGATCTTGAGCTGGCTCTCCTGAGCAAGGCCGCCAAAGGAGCCGGAGCCAAGGTAGGTCACGCGGTTGAAGTCGCCAGCGAGGTAGTCGGCAACCTCAGACTCGCGAGCGATGACTTCCTCGCCCATCTTGGCGATGGTCTCGACCCACTCGGCCTTCTGCTCGTCGGAAGCCTCGTCAAAGATGAGGGTAGAGAGCAGGGTCATGCAGGTGTAGGAGCCGGTCATGGCGAAGCCCTTGTCGTTGGCGCGCGGAATGAGCAGCGTCAGCGCATTGGGATCATCGGCGGACTCGACGGCGAGCTTGCCCTCGGGCGCGCAGGTGATGTTGAGGAACTTGACGTTGTGGACGAGCTCCTTGGCAACGGCAACGGCGGCAAGGCTCTCGGGGCTGTTGCCAGAGCGGGCAAAGGAAACCACGAGCGTGGGATCCTCAGCGCGCAGGAAGTCGCGCGGGGCGCTCACGATGTCGGTCGTGGCGATGGGCTTAAAGTCGTAGAGATCAGTGTTGCCGGCGTGACGCAGATACGGGGCGCAGGTATCGCCAACATAGTCGGACGTACCGGCACCGGTGAAGACAACGGACAGACGGCCCTCGCCCATAGCGCGAGCCTCGGCCAGAAAGCCCTCGATGGCCTCCTTGTTCTCGCGATAGATGTTGAGCGTATCACGCCAAAGCTCGGGCTGCTGAGCAATCTCGGCCGTGGTGATCTGGGCGCCGAGCTCGGTGAGCTCCTCGACACTCTTCTCGAACATTTCTAATACCTCTCTCTAGAAGTAATCCTCTGACGTGCAATTATACACTTCGGTTGGTTATCTGGTAGTAACCAGTTAAATACAAAGAATCATCATATGGAAACGATGCCAACACTAGTCGCTACGCTGGTGGTAAACCTTGTATTTAAACTGATCGGCACGAGCAACCGAGAGCGTATACTCCACAACCTCGTTTGACTCGTTATACGTAGTCCTAACCAAATCGAGCACAGGCGAGCCCTCGACAATTTCCAAAAGGTGGGCATCGGTGGGACGGGCTATGCTCGCATAGAACTCCTCTTCGGCCACACGTATTTTTTGCTGAAAGTCTTGCTCAATCACATCGTAAAGCGGCTTACGCTCCAGCAGCGGTCGCTTTAGGGACAGAAATTGACGAACCGGTAGATAGCTGCGTTCGACCATCATGGGCATGTTGTCGGCAGAACGAAGGCGCTTGAGCTTAAAAATGCGATCACCGATACGCAATCCCATATGCTCGGCCAGATTCTTATCGGCCTCCATCTCGCAAAACTCGAGAATCGTGGTCTCGGGGTCACGACCCATCGAGCGCATCTGCTCGGTAAAGCTGTAGGACTGCATAAGATTGGTTGCCTTTGCCGAACGGTCGGTCACAAAGGTACCGCGACCGTGCTGCCGAACCACCAGTCCTAAACGCTCCAGTTCCTGCAGAGCCAGGCGTACCGTAGTGCGCGAGAGACCATAGCGCTCCGAAAGTTCGCGCTCGGAAGGAATCATGTCACCGGCGCGATATTCATGGTCAATCTTTTCGGTCAGAATATCGACCAGCTGATCGTACAGCGGTTGCTTACGCGCTCCGATCGCCATCCTATCCTCCCTTTTGCTCGAATTCGGCTAACTACCTAGGGTGTTAAGCATTATCTGTCTGCCACACCCGAATCATCAAGAAAACAAAAGCCGCGCGCTCTTTCGAGCACGCGGCTTTTAACATACACATGGCTTAAGGGGTCGGGGTGTGAGCCGCGTAGGGACACACCCCTCAAGCTAGAGCCTTACCAGATGCTCGGCCAGAGACCAAGCGGGCCAGCGCCCAGGATGCCAAGGACGAAGAGCAGGAGAATGCCCTTGGTCGGGGTCCAGCTGTGCTTAGCGAACATGTAGTAAAGCAGCAGCGTAAGCATAAGCGGGACGAGCTTGGGGACGATGGTGTTGAGGGTGTCGGCAACAGAGAAGTTGACCGGATCCTCGGTGACGGTACCGTAGGTAACGGACTCCATGCCGTTGCCCAGATCGGT
Organism: uncultured Collinsella sp.; assembly: GCA_900553215.1. GTDB lineage: Bacteria > Actinomycetota > Coriobacteriia > Coriobacteriales > Coriobacteriaceae > Collinsella. The sequence continues at coordinate 12,784 of USCJ01000003.1, read as the reverse complement.
GACGCCGCACTCGACAGCGTTGCCGTCGGCATCGGAAGCGGTAAGGGCGTTGCCGTCCTTATCGGTCATGGCGATGGTACCGGCCTCAGCGGTCTCGGTATCGATGCCCTCCATACCGGTGAAGTTCTCGGCCTCCTTCTCGGAGACGATCACGGTAGTAGCGGAGAGGCCACGGGTGGTGCCATTGGGGATCTGGAGGTTGATCTGGGTGCCACCCATGGTGACGACCAGGCAACCGACGACGAAGACGCCCATGATGGAAGCGGCACGCGTGAAGGCCTGCATGTTGGCGGTCAGAGCGTCAATAGCGCTGGTGCCAAGCTTGTAGGACCAGTTCATGAGCCAGAAGCGCAGAGCGAACTGGACGACGTTGAAGATCACCAGGAAGATGATCGGCGCAGCGGCATTGCCGTTGATGGCCATGTTGGAGGTGATGCCGGCCGTGATAGGCACAAGCGTCAGCCAGAACAGGGCGTCACCGATACCACCGAGCGGGCCCATTGCGGCGACGCGGACGGCGCGGATCGTGGGGATGTCAACCTTGTTCTGCTCGAGCGAAAGCACGATGCCCATAACAAAGGTGACAAGGAACGGATGGGTGTTGAAGAACTCCAGGTTGTGGCTCATGGAAGCCGCGAGGTCGTTCTTGTTGGTGTGGATCTTCTCCAGACCGGGGATGATGGAGTAGAGCCAACCGGCGGCCTGCATACGCTCGTAGTTGAACGAGGCCTGCAGGAAGCAGGAGCGCCAGGCCATCTTGTTGAGGGTCTTCTGGTCGAGCTGCGGAGCAGGAGTGAGATCCTCGTAGTGCTCCGGGATCACATACTCATTAGATGCCATCTTCGAAGTCACCTCCGTCAGAAACAGCTGCACCCTTCAGCTCGGTCTGCTGCTGGAAGTCCCAGAAAGCGATGCCGAAGCCGATGAGAGCGAGGATGAGCAGAGCAGGGGTTGCCAGAGAATCGTTGGCAACGGTGATGAGCGCGAGGCCAAAGCCCATGAGGAAGAAGCCCCACATATCGCGGTTCATCATAACCTTGAGCAGGACGGCGAAGCCGACGAAGCGCATCATGCCGCCTGCAGCGGACAGACCGGTCTGCAGCCAAGTCGGGATGGCGGAAGCGATGGTCTGACCGATGGTGGCGCCAGCGATGAAGAACAGGGTGACGACGACGGCGAAGATCAGGCCGAGCAGAGCCATGGCGAAGTAGTTCAGACGCTCGATACCCTTGGTGTCAGCGTTGTGAGCCATGTTGTCCGCAGAGGACATGAGCGGCGACATAAGCGTGAAGACCAGGGTAACGCCGAGCTGACCAAGCAGAGCGAACGGAATGGCAAGGCCGACTGCCGCGTTGGGCTCGAGGCCCGTAGCGATAGCGAGAATGGCTGCCATGATGCCGCCGATGACGGCGTTAGGCGGCTGAGCGCCTCCGATCGGCATGTTGCCGATCGTCATGAGCTGATAGGTACCACCCACGAGAAGACCGGTGTTGAGGTCGCCAAGGATAAGACCGATGACGGCGCCGGTGACGATGGGCTGATAGAGAGACTCGAGGAAGTTGAACTGGTCGATTGCCGCGACGAACGTGACGATGAAGACCAGAGCGACCTGGATGATCGAGTATTCCATCTTGCTCCTCCTTTCAAAATGTATGTACGCACTTTGGATTTCACGTACAGAATGTCAGGGTTTCATTCCTGACAACGTGGATCATGAGGATTACGAGAAGAGCTTGCTCGTGTCCTCAACAGGCGTGCTCGGAACGCGCCTGATCTCCAACTCCACCCCCAATTCCTGCAGCTCTTTAAACGCAGCGACATCCTCGTCGTTAACTGCGACGGAGGTGGCGACTTGGCGCTTTCCTTCCGACATGTGCATGTTGCCGATGTTTACCTTCTTTATAGGCACACCGCCCTTGACGAGCGTAAGCACGTCTTCCGGTGTTTCGGCCACGATGAAGATCTTCTGGCGCGGGCTCGCCTTGCCAATGACGTCGATGGTCTTCTGCAGAGAGAAGAAACGAGTAGCGACGCCGGCGGGAGCGGCCATCTTCATGAGGTTCTGGCGCATGGTGTTAGTCGACACATCGTCGTTGGCGACGAGAATGAGGTTGGAGCCCAAGGTGGAGTTCCACTGGGTAGCGACCTGACCATGGACCAGTCGGTTATCGATGCGGGTAAGAAGAATGTTGGGTTCTGCCATGTTGATCAGCTTCCTTTCGTTATTTGCTGACGACAGTTACTTGATCTCCTGAATCGCGTAACGCGAAACATCTACAACGGCGCCGGATCGGACTTTGATCTGGACCTTCTCGCCTTCGATGCCTTTGACGGTTCCGTAGATACCGCCGGCGAAAAGAACCTCCTGACCCGGCTTGAGCTCGGTGTGTAGCTCCTTGAAGTACTTCTGCTTCTTCTTCATGTTGATTTGCGACCAGATGGTGTAAATCAAGCCCATGACGACAAGCAGGCCTAAAAGAGCGACCGAGGAGCTCAGGACGCTGGCTCCGAAATCGGCCATTAGATGCCGTCCTCGTCACCGAAGATATCCTCTTCCTCGGCACCAGCGACGGAGGCAACCGTCTGGGCGGTGATGCCCGTCTGGCCAACGGTCACGGCCTGCTCGCCAAGCTCGGCGAGCGTAGCGTTGCCGCGGAGGAACAGAAGCTCAATAACCATGGGAAGGTTCGTGCCAGTCAGAATCTCGACGTTGTCGACATCCTGGGCAATCATCATTGCCTGGTTGAACGGGGTACCACCAAGCAGGTCGGTAAAGACGAGCACGCCATCGCACTCCTCGCGCATGGCGGTGATAGCGGCGCGGAGATCCTCACCGTAGGAAGCAGCCTGGTCGCCCTCGAAAGGAACGACGGTAAAAGCGGGCTGATCACCGGCGACCATAGCGATAGCGCTTGCGAGGCCGGGTGCGAACTGTCCATGACCGGTAAGAATAAAGCCAACCATTCAAATTTCCCTTCCGAAGGTGTGTACGATCTGAGTCCGATGTTTTCGGAAGCCAGCGGGCGGACGCCCTTAAAGCTTCTTGGAAAGCGTTCTTTGAAGACCAGTGGTCTCTCAACTGGTAGTAACCACGTGACGTGTTGTTGTCACTATATCATCACAGAAGAGGTCGCTTTCGCTGATTCACGCAGTAAACGTTTTTGCACCGCTCACGGCGATAAATCGACCGTTTACCGCTCGTTAACACTTCTACCTGCGGTTTTGAAATCGTTTCGAAATACTTTGACGAAAGATCGGAACCTTTTCTGTGTCTAAACAACGCAGGGTGGCCAAAAAAGCATGTAGAAAAATGCAGGTCATTGTGAAGATTTGTGAATTGGTCTTTTTGACTTAATACCAGTTAGAACCAGTTTAGAAATTATCGGTGAACGGTAGTTTTCGACCGCTCAGCGGTTATTTCCAATCGTTTACGGCCGTTTTCCTGGATGAATTGGGGAAACCCGATGAAGCACTTGCGCGATCACGGGAAGTTTTGGCATTTGTCCTCATCCCCCGCGCGCTAAACTCCGGCATCCAAAATGAGCTAATAGCTCACGCTAATCGTTTTCAATCATTACTTACTCAGTATCCGTAATTATTTATCGTTTATCATTAATTATGATATATGATACAAGTATCATCCAAGAGATTGGTTGGAGGGGCTATGATCCGCTGGAACGCGTCCACATCGAATGAAACCATCAGCCGCGAACAGACGATAGCTAAACTGAAGAAGCTCGCTCGCATCTGCAAATGGGCCACAATCTGCATTACCACAGCGCTCGCTCTGGGACTCCTCGCAGTCATTATGATTGACCTTCTACTCATATTGCCTGGCCTCTCCCAAGGCTCATGTCTCCAATCCGTAGAACTTCAAGCCGGCGAAGGACCGTGCCTTGCTATCGTCGGTACCGATGCGCAGGCCCCACTTATGCTCGTTGCACACGATGGTCACACTGCCATAGGGAGCCTCTTGATGACATGCCTCGCGCTTACCATCGCGCTAAGCGTGCGCAGGCTTTTCTTCAACATTGAAAAGGAAGGCAGGCCCTTTGACCTTGAATGCAGCCATACGCTTCGTCGAGTAGGACATTTATTCCTTATCGGCGGCGTTGCCGTGAGGCTTCTTGGTGCCGTAATCACGGGAATGATACTCTCAGGATTTGGCGGCAGTTTTACGGATGCGTTCGTCGGCCAGCTATTCGACCCTTCCATGCTCTTTGCAGGCCTGATTATTTGCCTGATAGCCAGCGTCTTCCGCTACGGGTATATCCTGCAAAAACAAGATGACGAGTTGCTCTAGGGGGAATCCATGATTATTCTGCGGCTTGACCGCATGCTCGCCGAACGCAAGATCTCATCCAAAGAGCTTGCGGAACGTGTGGGCATCTCCCAGGTCAATATGTCGCGCATCAAGACGGGCAAGGTTTCTGCCGTGCGCTTTTCAACTCTTGACGCGATATGCCGGGCACTCGACTGCCAACCGGGCGATGTACTGGAATATATATCCGACGATGAAGCCGATAGCCTTTTTGGACTTAAAGATGAATAGCCATAATTAAGCCGCCAATCACGCCCTCAACGCAAATTGCCCGCCAGAACGACTTCCGTACTGGCGGGCAATTTGTTTTCTATCAGCTAGATGCTCGATGAGCCGTGCAACTCTTTACGCAAACAGGCCGTAGATGCTGATGTTGGCCTTGGCGTAGAGGCCGTTAGCATACTCGGTCCACTTGGAGCTGGCGCTCGAAGCCTGCGAGGAATACTGCTGGTAGGCGGTGTAATAGGCGGTCATGGCCTGCTTATAGGTTGCGCTATCGGCCGTAAAGGCATCGTCGGCGAACGCCTTAGCATAGGTGCTGTCGGCGTCCTTCCAGGTGCCCTTTGAGCTATCCCACTCATCGCCGGCAAGGTTGATGATGTAGTCGGCGTAGTCCTTGCTCGCGGTCTCCTCGTTGCCGTCAGCAGGCTCGGTCGGAGCGGTCGGCATGCTTGCGGAGCTATCGCCCACCTTCTTCTTGTAGAGCTTCTGCAGCGTCGCAGACTGGCGGACGATCTGCTTGGCCTGGTCCTTGAACACACCGTACTGCGTGGCCATGGTCTTGTAGTCGGAGGTGCCGATGGAATCCTCGGCGTACTGCTTCATTTCCTTGGAAGAAACGGTAATGCCCTCGTCCTCGGCAGCGTCCAGCAGAATCTGGTTGCGCACGTAGGACAGGATAACGTCGGCAGACGGAGCGGTGTAGTTGCCGTCGTCGTCCTTGACGGTGTCGAGACTGTACTGGCTCTCGATGGCCTCGCGCGCGGTGATATCGCTCTTCTTGCCGTTGTAGCTATAGCTTGCCACGGTCGAATCGAGCTGGTCCTCGGTGAGGGTCGCCGAGCCGACGCCCTTGCCGCCAAAACCACCGTTGCCGATAAAGAAGCCGACCACCGCAGCGATCACGACGGCGACCACAAAGGCGGCGATCATCGTCTTCTTGTGCTTAGATGCATGGTCGTCCGCATCGGAGTCGTCCGCATCCTGTTCCTCGGGCATGAGGTTCTCGTCGGCGGCGTCCGCGGCGATCTTTGCCTCCAGGCGAGCGTCCTCCTCCTCGGCGGTCGTGCCAGCGGCGATATGTTCGGCAGACGTGCCGGCGACCAGGTCGATCTTCTCGTCCTCATCACCGTCGGGGCCTTCGCCGCGCTCGATGATCTGGATGCCGTCGATCTCGTCCTTCTCGTCCTTCTTTTGAATCAGACCCATATCAGTTACTCCTTGTTAGGAAACATAGTCCTCAATAGAATACGCCCGACGAGGCGCCGGGCGTATTGATTCTTAGGTTATACGCAAACACTTAAGTACTATTTAGGCGTTTGCAGCGTGCATACCTTAGACCAGGTGCGCGATAACGGCATCGGCAAAGGCCTGCGTGCCCACGGCGCCCTCAACGGAGCCGGTCTGAGCACGACGCACGTCACCGGTAACCTGCTCGCCCTCGTCGAGCGTGGCGGAGACGGCGGCACGAATGCGATTGGCAGCATCGTTCTCGCCCAGGTGATCGAGCATCATCGCAGCAGAGAGGATCTCGGCCGTGGGGTTGGCGATATCCTGACCGGCGATATCGGGCGCGGAGCCGTGCGTTGCCTCAAAGATGGCGCAATCGGCACCGATGTTGGAACCCGGAGCCATACCCAAGCCACCAACCAGGCCGGCGCACAGGTCGCTCACGATGTCGCCGTACAGGTTGGGCAGCACCAAGACATCGAAGTCGTTGGGGTTCTGGACCAGGCCCATGCAGGTGGCGTCGACGATCCTGTCGTTGAACTCGATATCGGGATAGTTGGCGGCCACCTCGCGCGCAACACGCAGGAACAGGCCGTCGGTCGCCTTCATGATGTTGGCCTTGTGCACGGCCGTCACCTTTTTGCGGCCGCATCGGCGGGCATACTCAAAGGCATACTCCACAATGCGGCGGCTCTTGACAATGGAGATCGGCTTGATCGAGATCGCGGAATCGGCGGCGAAGGTCTTTTGGCCCGAACGCTCGACGAGCTGCGAGAGCTCCTCGACCTCGGCAGCGCCCTCATCGAACTCGATGCCGGCGTAGAGGTCCTCAGTGTTCTCGCGCACGATAACCAGGTCGACGTCGCGGAAACGCGAGCCGTCGCCCGGCTGCGACAGGCAAGGGCGCACGCAGGCGTACAGGTCGAAATGCTTGCGCAGGGCCACGTTGACGCTGCGGAAGCCCGTGCCGACCGGTGTGGTGATGGGGCCCTTGATGGCAACCTTGGTCTCGGCGACCGCATCGAGCACGTGCTGGGGCAGCGGCGTGCCAAACTCGTCCATGACGCCGGCGCCGGCCTCCTGGACGTTCCAGTTGATCTGGACACCGGTGGCCTCGACCACGCGGCGCATGGCCTGCGTAATCTCGGGACCGATACCGTCACCGGGAATCAGGACTACATCGTGCGCCATAATCTGTTACTCCTCGTCTTCGGCGGCCTCAGATTTTTTAACGCTAGCACGCTTCTTCTTTTTGGAGAGATCCAGGCCAAAACGTTTAACAAGCATTTCGCAAATCTCGCTCGAACGGGCCTTGAGATAGCTGCCCTTGCCGTTCTCGGCATCGAACTTAAGGCGCAGCGCAAGCTTCTCGGCAACCTCGGCGTCGATCTCGCCCTGGCAAAACTCGTACAGGCAACCGAGCATGTCGCGATACTCGAGGTCGCCGTGGTAGCACTGGATGGCCTCGTCCAGGATGGGCCAAGCCTCGCGCGAACGCTCGACGCTCGTGGCACCCCACACGCACAGCAGGCGGAAGGCGGCATAGCGCAGCGTGGAGGAGATCTCGTCGAACAGTGCAGTCTCGGCGCCCTCAAAGGCATCGCCCAGCTGCTCGGGGCAGGTGGTGGCAAGCGCCGTCAGGGCATCGAGGGCCTCCCAGCGGGTCTGAGCCTCGGGGCGGTCGAGTGCCTCGATCAGCGCGGGCACGCAGGGCACGACGCGCTGCGGATCGCGCTCGGCATCTAGCAGCACCGACCATTCCATGCGCTCGCAGGTGGTCGGCCAGGGGCCGGTGTAGCGGTGGTTCGCCGTGAAGGAGATGCGGCCCCCGTCGGCGGCGTTGATGGTCTCATAGCACCACGGGCCCGAGCCGACGGGTTTGCTTGCCAGCTCCTCGTCGGTGAGCTGTTCGTCTTTGTTTTCTGCCATAGTTACCTCTTCTTACTATTTCTTAGCGTGCTTGCCAGCACCCTTGCTCTCATCGGTGACCGAGATGAGCTGTCGGTCGGCCGCGCCATTGCGACGCGCACGGCGGCGCTCCTCGGCGTCGCCCGCGTCGGCGGCGGCGCGATGAGCCTTGTTGACGTTAAAAACCTCGTCGTGCTTGCGCCATGGACCAACGGACTCGCCAAAGCTCATCTTAAGACCGGCGATAAAGCCGCCGAGCCAGCCGATCGGCGCAAACTGCACCAACGGGAACAGCGAAAACACCCAGGTCAGCAGGACGACTGCCGCCGCTCCTGCAAAGTTGGCAATCCAGTAGTCGCGCTTGGTGATGACGCGCTTTTCGCACGCCCACTGGCCGCACAAAAAGCCGATGTAGATCGCAAAGAGAAAGAGCACCAGCGCAAGCACCACGAACGTCCAGCTCATGGGCGCTACTCCCCGTGATGGTGGCCGCAGCAGCACTCGTGGCCGTCGTCATGGCCGTGGCCGCCGCAGCACTCGTGGTCCTCGCCGTGGTGATGGCCACAACCGCACTCATGGTCCTCGCCGTGCTCGCCGCAACCGCAACCTTCCTCGTGAGCGCCATGCTCCTCGGGACGATACTGCGACCAGTCCAGACCGGCAGCGATGGCATCGGCCTCCTCCTTATAGAGGACCGTGATGGCCTGGGTGCCCAGCTTGGCGCCACCGATAGCGTCGAGCATGTCGTAGAGCGTAAAGGCCACGTCGGCGCCGGGCAGCGCGAGCTCGCGGTCGTCGGCGTAAGCAAGGGCCAGGCGCAGGTCCTTAATGAAGTGCTCGACCATAAAGCCGGGCTTGTAGTCGCCGTCGAGCGCCTTGGGAGCCAGGCTCTCCATGGCGCCGGACTTGCCGGTACCGCCCAAGATCATCTGGCGGGTCTTCTCCAGGTCAAGGCCGCTCAGCTCGGCAAATGCCATGGCGTCTGCCATACCGACCATGCAGGCGCCCAGCGACACCTGGTTGGCGAGCTTGGCAGCCTGGCCTTTGCCGGCACCGTCGAAGCAACAGATGTTGGCCGCAAAGGTGGCAAGGATGTCGCGGACCGGCGCGATGTCGTTCTCGGTAGCGCCCACGATAGCCGTGAGCGTACCGGCGATAGCGCCCGACTCGCCGCCGGTGACGGGGCAGTCAAACGCCATGCGACCAGAAACCTGGGCGGCCTCGGCAATGTCACGGGCGAGCTCGGGCGAGCTCGTGGTGAGGTCGATCAAAACCGCGCCCGGCTTGGTGCACGCGAGCAGGCCGTCGCCCGCCAGGTAGAGCTCCTCGACCTCGGAGGGATAGCCCACCATGGTAAAGACGACATCGGCGTTAGCCACGGCATCGGCCGGGGTATCGGCCCAGACGGCACCGCGCTCGATGAGCGCGGCGGCCTTGGACTTGGTGCGGTTGTTGACCGTGACGGGATAGCCGGCATCCAGGATGTGGCCGGCAATGGGGGCACCCATGATTCCGGTGCCGATAAATGCGACGGAGAGCTTGTTTGCCATGAAACCTTTCCTTTTGGGTTGGGTGTTGTTACCAGGTTGAATACTCGGTGCCAGCGTTTGGGCTGTGAGTTGGGATCGATTACGGCCGCGTTACTTGCCTACTGACCGCGCACGCGGCGGGCGATGCGGTCGGAAAGCGACGCCTTGTCGGCGCGGTTCTTACCCCAAAACGCGCAGGCCACCATGCCGGGGCCCACGTGCGAGCCAATGGTGGGACCCACAGAGCTGCGGATGATGGTCACGTCGGCGCAGCCTTCCTCCTTGCGGATGGCGGCCTCGAGCCAGTCGCCGTCCTTTTCGGCATCGGCCGTCATAATGGCGATGGGCATGGTGCGATCGGGCACATAGTTCTCGCGGAACGACTTGAGAATGGACTTGAGCGCCTTCTTGCGACCGCGGTTGACGCCGATCAGCGACAGCGAGCCGGCCAGGTCGTAGGACAGCTCGGGTTTGACGTCGAGCTTTGCCGTGAGCTGTGCCGCCGCGGGCGGAATGCGGCCGCCGGCAGCCAGCGCGTCGAAGCTCTCGAGCGTAAAGTAGCCGTGCACGTAGGTCTTGGCCTCGTTTGCCCAGTCGACCAGCTGCTTAGCGGTCAGTCCCGCCGAGCGCTGGCGCACGGCCTCGAGCGCCAAGAGCTCGCCGGTCGCGCAGGGCAGGGCGTTGTCGACCACGTACAGCTCAAAGTTGGGATACTCGGCGCACACGGTGTCCGCCGCCTGGCACGCGGAGTTGTAGCTCGACGACAGCGCCGAGGTAAAGCACAGGTAGACCGTGGGCGTGCCCTCTTTGGCGCACTCGGTAAAGAACTCGATATAGCGACCGAGCGACACAGCCGAGGTGGACACGCGGGCACCGGCGCGCATGCGGTCGTAGAACTCCTTGGGTGTGATGCTCGACCAGATGTCATCCGTGCGCTCCTCGCCATCGATAATGAAGGGGAAACCCAAGATATCGACATCGAGGTTCGCGGCGACCTCGGGGCTAAAGTCGCAGCAGGTATCGACGACGATGCGGCAACGGTCCGAATGACCGGCGGATGCGGCCTTGTCCATCAAAGCGACTCCTTACGTAAAAAGGCGGCCACCCGCATGGGATGGCCGCCAACCGTTAACTCATGCAAGTTAACGTATTTTACTCGTCAAGTGTTTCGATGCGGGGCTTGATGATGCCATATCCACCATTCTTACGGTGATACACCACATTGATGAGACCGGTCGTCGCGTTCTCGAACACGTAGAAGTCGTGGCCCAGCAGATCGGTCTGCACCAGCGCCTGCTCCTCAGTCATCGGGGTGACGTCGATAACCTTCTCGCGGACGAGCAGGTCGTCCTCCTCCTCGGGCAGCAGCAGGTCGGCCAGATCCTCGACGCGCTCGACCGGCGCGACATCCGCGGCGCTGGCACCGCCCTGGCGGTTGTCCACGACCTTGGTCTTGAACTTGCGCAGCTGGCGGGTGACCTTATCGGCGGAGAGGTCGATGGCGGCGTACATATCTGCACCGTGCTCGGCAACGCGAATCACCGAACCGCGGGCGCGAACCGTAACCTCGACGATTGCCGGGTTGGGGTTCGAGGGGTTCTTCTCATAGCGAAGTACAACGTCGACCGTCATGGGCTCGATATCGAAAACCTTGAGCGCCTCGCCGATCTTCTCATCCACATGCGCACGCAGAGCATCGGTTACCGTCGTCTTGCGTCCAGAAACCTTGATATCCATACGTGGCTCCAATCTGCCTCGGGGACTTACTGTACTGGCTATGTACCCATTGCCGTGCATTTAATCACGCGGATTCCCAAAGACCCGAATAACGATTGCTTGATACCGCATACCGAAGTCTCGCACTTTTCTGTGGCAAAGTGCGCTATAGGAGGGAGCCGGCGACTTTGTATTTGGTCCCGAAAATTGGCTTTGACCTGCTGGTTTTATAGAGATGAAAAAGCCGGGCTCCCCTATTGGGGAAGCCCGGCAGTGCGTGTTGAAACCGTGAAGAGGCATCTCTCCTAGCGCATAGGAGACGCCACCCCTAGCAATAACTAGCTATTAAGCTTGTTAATGTCGTCGTCGGTGATGGTGTCTTCCTGGCTGGACGATTTGTCTTCGGAGGATGCGGTCTCATTGTTGGAATCGGAGGACTCGCTGCCGGAGGATGTGGTCTCGCTGGACTCAGAGTCGCCCGGCTGCACGTTAGCGCCCGAAACCGTCTTAGTGGTGAGGTCGTAGGGCATCCTGCCATACCAGACAGAGTGGACCGCCTCGAGCGTGCCGTCGGCCGTAATACCGTCGAGGGCATCGCTCACGGCACGGCACAGTTCGTCATTGGACGAGAGGCCCGCAACACCAAGCGTCGAGGGCGCCTCGAGCGCACCGACATAGGAGATCTCGCTCATCAGGCGTGCAAGGTAGCCGCCGGCCGTGGAGTCGCAGATCACATAGTCGACCTCGCCGGACTCGAGCGCCTCAAAGCACTCGTTGATGTTGGGGTAGGTCTTTTGGTTGGCGGTGATGCTCTGCTTAGCAAGCGCCTCCTGCGAGGCCGAGGACATCTGGACACCCAGAGTAGACGTGTTAAGGGTATCGGTGGAAACGTTTAGCGACCCACCATCGCTGGTTCTACCGAACACGGAAGCGGCATCGTACAGGCAGGGGCCGAGCGAGCTAACGTCCCCGTCCGTGGAGTTGATCTCGCCGATAAAGATATCAGCCTTTTTGTCGCCGAGCGCGGAACCTGCCGAGGACGCATCGACAAAGGCGACCTTAAGGCCCATGCGGCTTGCGAGGGCGCGGGCGGCGTCGACCGCATACCCCGTGAGCTCGCCGTCGGTGCCCTGCATGGCCTGCGGCGCATCGGAGGTATCGAGGGCAACCGTCAGGGTACCGGGGGTGACCAGGGCATCATCCGACACCGCGGGCGTGACGGTCTCGTACTCGATCTGGTCGATCGTGGGAGTCGTGAACGTAGACAGCGGGTTGAACGCGCATCCGCTCAGGCCCAAAACGGCGATGACCGCTGCGGTCCCAGCACCTAACCGAGCCGCGTGCATCAAGCTGCCCCTCACCATGTCCACTACCCTGCCTTCTGTGTCGTATACGATCCGTGCGTTGCGCGGAATATCAGATTGTTCCCACCAGCTGACCTGGTATTTGACCCCACACTTGCGCACCGGGGTGTTTGCTCGGGAGGCCGCAGCCACCTTCACGACTGGCCCGCTCGCCCGCGAGGCGGTATTGCCCCAAAGAAAGTAGAACGGACGGTGCGGCTTACATCTAGGACGCGCCATGATCGCTGCGCGTCGCCGCGCAGCTTACGTGGATCCTTTCGACCGCATCTGCCATGGACTTGGAATGCCGCGCGCGAAGACGCTGCATGTCCGCAACTACAGACCTAAAAGAAACCCCCTTAGTATATCAGTAATGCGCCCCTCACCTTAAATTTATATGACGAAAGCGTAAGGATCGGCACAAGGGGTTGCAAAAGCCTATAATTAGTCTCAATCACGGTGCTGCCTACACATCTCGCACGCATAGCACGCAAAACCTTCGATGCAGCGCCCCTGCT
>USCJ01000002.1 GCA_900553215.1 uncultured Collinsella sp. | reverse complement strand
GGCCCGTGGGTTATACCCTAAGAGCAAACCACCCTTTTTAAGGGTGGTTCTGATTTCACGTCACCTTGCTCGCGTGTACGGGTTTTCGCTGACTTATGCTCAACAAGGGCGGTTGGAGATGCACTCATTGGGGACAGACTTAAATGAGTAGGTACTCATTGGGCACTCATTTAAGTCTGTCCCCAATGAGTGGGTGGAAGATTGCGGGTTCTTTACGGGAATGTAGTGTGGGCTGCGGAAACGTGGTTCTTTCCGTACAATAGTTCAACTCGTGTAAACGCAGGGAAGGGACATTCATGGCAGACATGATCGAGATCAAGCATCTCAACAAGTACTTTGGCGACCTGCATGTGCTCAAAGATATCAACCTCACCGTCAAGCGCGGCGAGAAGCTCGTAATGATCGGGCCTTCCGGCTCGGGCAAGTCGACGCTCATCCGTTGCGTCGACTATCTGGAGGAGCCCACGTCGGGCGAGGTCGTCATCGACGGTACGCCGCTCACCAAAAAGAACCACCTGGAGATGGCTCGCAAGTATAGTTCCATGGTGTTCCAGCAGTTCAACCTGTATCCCAACATGACGGTGCTGGGCAACCTGACGCTCGCGCCCATCAAGCTGCAAAAGAAGAGCAAGGAGGAGGCGACCGAGATCGCCATCGCCGCGCTCAAGCGCGTCGGCATGGCGCATAAGGCCGGCGAGTATCCGCAGAATCTCTCGGGTGGTCAGCAGCAGCGCATCGCCATCGCCCGTGCCCTGTGCACCAAGCAGCCCATCATCCTGTTTGACGAGCCGACCTCGGCGCTCGACCCCGAGATGGTCCAGGAAGTCCTGGACGTTATGATTGAGCTCGCGCAGGAGGACATCACCATGATCTGCGTGACGCACGAGATGGGCTTTGCGCGCCAGGTGGCCGACCGCGTCATCTTTATGGAGGACGGCCGCATTCTGGAGGAGGGCACGCCCGAGCACTTCTTCGATAACCCCGAGAACCCGCGCTGCCGCGAGTTCCTGTCCAAGATTCTGCACTAGGCGCGGTGATGGACATGACGGATATGACGAGGGCGGCCGTGTCGCGCCGTCACTTTTTGCAGCTGGCGGGCGCCGGCATGCTTGCGCTGACGGGGACCGCGCTTACCGGTTGCGGTAACTCAACCAGCGGCGAGGGCTCCGACAAGGGATCCAAGCTTGCAGCCATCAAGTCGCGTGGCCATCTGAATGCCGGCGTTAAGAAAGACGTTCCTGGCTACGGCTATTACGACACCGCCAAGGGTCGCTTTGAGGGCATGGAAGTCGATTTGTGCTATCAGATCGCCGCTGCCGTCTTTGGCGTGAGCTACAAGGAGGCCCGTGCCCAGGAGCTTGTCGAGTTTACCGACGTAACGCCCAAGACGCGCGGCCCGCTGATTGATAACGGCCAACTCGACGTGGTCGCGGCGACCTACACCATCACCGACGAGCGCAAGAAGAGCTGGGATTTCTCGACGCCGTACCGCACCGACTACGTGGGACTCATGGTCAAGAAGCGTTCGGGCTTTACCTCGATTGAGGACTTGGACGGCAAGGTCATTGGCGTGAGCCAGGGTGCCACCACGCAGGGCCTGATCGAGCAGATGATCAAGGACAACGGCTTTAGCTGTAAGCCCGAGTTTAGGGCCTTTAGCGGCTATCCCATCATCAAGAGTTCGCTCGACGCCGGCAATATCGACGTCTTTGCCATGGACCGCTCCACGCTGGCCGGTTACATGAACGAGACCGTTGAGCTGCTGCAGCCCGAGGTCAAGTTTGGCGAGCAGGGCTACGGCGTGGCGACCAAGAAGGGCTGCGACCTTTCGGCCGTGGTCGATCAGGTGATTTGCGATCGCCTGGCCGACGGCTGGCTCGACCAAGAGGTCAAGACCTGGGGTCTTGTATAGGCGCATCGTCCAAGGAAGGAATCAAATGCTCGAAGGATTATTTGACGCCGACCGTTGGTCGACGACATTTCAAAACATGGGGCCCTTCTGGGAGGGCTTTGGCGTGACGCTGCAAGTGGTTGTTGCCGGTCTGCTGCTGTCGCTGGTGCTGGGCACGCTGCTGGGCGTGTTCTCTACCACTCGCTCGCGCGTGCTGCGCGCCATAAGCCGCGTGTACGTGGAGTTTTACCAGAACACCCCGTTGCCCGTGCAGGTGCTCTTTATGTACATGGCTGGTCCGCAGTTTTTGCAGGCCATAACCGGTGCCGACCAGCCGGTGCGCATCGCGCCGTTCGTGCTGGGCTTCTTGGGCGTGGGCCTGTATCACGCGGCCTACATTTCGGAGGTCATCCGCACCGGTATCGAGGCGGTTCCGCGCGGTCAGATGGAAGCGGCCCAGAGCCAGGGCTTCACCCGTGCGCAGGCATACTGGTACATCGTGCTGCCCCAGACGTTCAAGATCATCCTGCCGCCGCTGTGCAACCAGGCGCTCAACCTGGTCAAGAACACGTCGGTGCTGGCGCTTGTGGCCGGCGGCGACCTTATGTACCGTTCCGACAACTTTGTGAGTCTGTACGGTTACCTGCAGGGATACATCGTCTGCTGCCTTATGTACTTCATCATCTGCTTTCCGCTCGCCATGCTGGTGCAGTGGCTCGAGCGCCGCTCCAAGGAGCGTCCGCGTGGCGTGAGCCTGGCCGAGCTGGGGCTCGACAACGTAGAGGAGGCCTAGCGCATGGAAATCTTCAACGCGACCAACCTGCTCTACATTTGGGGCGGCTTTGTTAAGACAATCGAGATCTCGGCGCTGTCGATCTTTTTCTCGCTCATCTTTGGCACGGTGCTGGCGCTTGTTAAAAGCTATGCGCCCCGCCCGTTCCGTATTTTGGTGAGCGCCTATATCGAGCTGTTCCGTTGCACGCCGAACCTGCTGTGGATTCTGTTTATCTACTTTACGGTGCAGGGTTTGGACATTGTGATTTCGACCATCGCCTTTACGCTGTTTACCAGCGCCGTTATGGCCGAGATTGTGCGCGGCGGTCTCAACTCGATTCCGCGCGGCCAGTTTGAGGCAGCGCAGAGCCAGGGTTTTGGCTTCTTTGCCACCATGCGCTACATCATTCTGCCGCAGACGTTTAAGACGATCATTCCGGCGCTGTTTAGCCAGTGCACGACCGTCATCAAGGACAGCTCGTATCTTTCGGGTATTAACGTGGCCGAGCTCATGTACACGGCAAACGTCGTGATGGCCCATGCGATCGACCTGTCGCAGGTGCTTATGCTCTACGGCCTGGTGTTTGCGATGTACTTTGTGCTCAACTTTGGTATCTCGCTGCTGGTCCGAGCATATCAGAGGCGAATGGTGGCAGCGTAGAATGTGGCAAAGGGACAGCCCCTTTGTCACATAGAGAAAGGAATCGCGATGAGCGATCTGGAGAACAAGAAGAGTCCTGTGGTCATTACCATCGCGCGCGACTTTGGTGCCGAGGGCCACGAGATCGGACGCATCCTCGCCGACGAGTTGGGGATTCCGCTGTATGACAACGAGCTGCTGGTACGTGCGTCGCTGCGTGCGGGCGAGTCGCTCGACAAGATGTCTGCCTACGACGAGCGCCTGGCCGTGGAGAACATGGCGTTTCTGCCCGACCGCTACGATGCGCGTTCGTACTCGGACAAGTTGTTCCAAAAGATGAGCCAGGTGATTTTGGATCTGGGCGAGACCGAGAGCTGCATTATCGAAGGCCGCCTGTCCGATTACCTGCTGCGCAACAATCCCAACCACATTGCCGTGTTGGTGACCGCACCCTTTGAGGACCGCGTCGAGATCGTGCGCAAGAAGCGCGGCCTTAACAAAAAGAAGGGCGCCAAGCTGGTCAAGCAGCAGCAGAAGGCGCGCGAGGCGTTCTATAAGCGCTACAGTGCCGGAAAGTGGAAGATGACGAGCGGCAAGGACATCGTCGTCAACCGCGCCAAGCTGGGCCGCGAGGGTTGCAAGGACGTCATCGCCGCAGCCTACCGCTACAAAGTCGCCCAGCTCGAAGGCTAACCGACCAAAACCACCACAAAGGGCAGGCACCTTTGTGGTGGTTTTTGTTTTAGGCGGAGGGGAAGGCCTTGGCGGCAGTGCCTATCCTCGGCTTTTGCAAATCTCGATCTGTAACACCAAGCCAGCGAAAATGGCTCTAACTGTTACAGATTTAGATGAACCGTTCGGCCGTCAGCCCAACGTCTTGATCTGTAACACCAGGCGGCATATTTGGTCTCTAACTGTTACAGATTGAGATGCAGCGTGGGCGGCCGGCACAATATCTCGATCTGTAACAACTACAAGGCTCAACAGGGCCTAACTGTTACAGATTGAGATAAAACGACCAGGCAAGTCCCCAACCACCACAAAGGTGCCTGTCCCCTTTGTGGTGGTTGGGGCGGTCGGCATAGAAAAAGTCCCCGCCGGGCGTGTGCTCGACGGGGACTTTGCCGTTTGATGGCGAGCGCTGTAGGTGATTACTCGCCCAGCAGGCTCTTGGTGATGGAAGCGGCGGCCTTCTTGCCGGCGCCCATCGCCAGAATGACCGTAGCGGCACCGGTGACGATGTCGCCGCCGGCCCAGATGCGGGGATCGGTGGTCTGGCCGGTCTCCTCGTCAGCGACGATGTAGCCCCACTTGTTGAGCTCCATCTTGCCGCCGATCTTGGCAGCGAAGGGGTTGGCGTTGGTGCCGATAGCCGAGATCGCGACGTCGCAGGGGATCTCCTCGATGGCGCCCTCGATGGGCACCGGGCGACGACGGCCGGACTCGTCGGGCTCGCCGAGCTCCATCTTCTGGACCTTGACGGCGCACACGGAGCCGTCCTCGCCAGCGACAAACTCGAGCGGGGAGACGAGCGGCAGAACTTCGACGCCCTCGGCCTTAGCATGGTGCAGCTCGGCGCGACGGCAGGGCATCTCGTCCTCGGTACGACGGTAGGCGATGATGGCGTGCTCGGCGCCCAGGCGCTTGGCGGTACGGACGGCGTCCATAGCCACGTTGCCGCCACCAAAGACGACGACGTTCTTGCCGTGCTTGGTGGGGGTGTCGTACTCGGGGAACTTGTTGGCCTTCATCAGGTTCACGCGGGTGAGGTACTCGTTAGCGAAGAAGACGTTGGGCAGGTTCTCGCCGGGGACGTTGAGGAACTTGGGCAGGCCGGCGCCGGTCGCCACGTAGATGGCGTCGAAGCCCTGCTCGAACAGCTCCTCGGCCGTGGCCATGTTGCCCACGACGGAGTTGTACTCAAACTTGACGCCCATGTCCTCCAGGCCGTCAATCTCGCGCTTGACGACTGCCTTGGGCAGACGGAACTCGGGGATGCCGTAGACCAGCACGCCGCCGCCGGTAAAGAAGGCCTCAAAGACGGTGACGTCAAAGCCGTTGCGGGCGAGCTCGCCGGCGCAGGTGATGCCGGACGGGCCGGAGCCGACGACGGCGACCTTCTTACCGTTCTTGGGAGCCATCTTGGGCGTGGAAGCGAGCTCGGGGCGGTCACCCAGGAAGCGCTCGAGCTGGCCGATGGCCACGGGCTCGGATTTCTTACCACGGATGCACTTGCCCTCGCACTGGTTCTCCTGCGGGCAGACGCGACCGCAGATAGCGGGAAGCATGGAGTCCTCGCGGATGGTATCGAGGGCGCCGCCAAAGTCCTTCTCGCGGATCTGCTCGATAAAGCGGGGAATGTTGATGTTGACGGGGCAGCCCTCGACACAGAACGGCTTCTTGCAGTTGAGGCAGCGCTCGGCCTCGGCCAGCGCCATCTCCTCGGTGAAGCCCTTGTCGACGGGGCGGAAGTCGCAGGCGCGCTCGGCAGCCGGCTCCTCGTTATCGGGGGTGCGGGGCGACTTCATATCGGCAACGAAACGACCGTTAACTAGTGGCATGCGCAGCTCTTTTCCTCATAGGCCTTGAGGGACGCGCCCTCTTCGGAACGATAAGCGGCCTGGCGGGCACGAAGGTCATCCCAGTCGACTAGGGTGGCATCGAAGTCGGGGCCGTCGACGCAAGCGAACTTGGTCACGCCGCCCACCTCGACGCGGCAACAGCCGCACATACCGGTGCCGTCAACCATGATGGGGTTGAGCGACGCGGTGATGGGGGTGTCGTACTTCTGGGCGGTGAGGGTCGAGAACTTCATCATCGGAACGGGGCCGACGCAGAAGACCTGGCTCACGGCCTTGTCCTGCAGCAGGCGCTCCAGCGGAGCGGTGACAACGCCCTGCTCGCCGTAGGAGCCGTCGTCAGTGGTGATGTGGATGTGGTCCTCGTCGAGGAGCTCGCGGAACTGGTCCTCCATGAGCAGGAGGTCCTTGGTGCGGGCGCCCATGATGGCGTGGACCTCGTGACCGGTCTCGACCAGGTGCTTGGCGACCGGGAAGGCAATTGCCAGGCCGACGCCGCCGCCAATGACGGCACAGGGGCCCTCGGCCATCTCGGTGGAAACGCCCAGCGGGCCCACGACGTCGCGCAGCGACTCGCCGGCCTCGTAGGTGGACAGCATCTCGGTGGTCTTGCCGATCACCATGAAGATGAACTCGACCCAGCCCTCGTCACCGTTCCAGCCAGCTAGGGTAAACGGGACGCGCTCGCCCGTCTCGTTGGCGCGAACCATGAGGAACTGTCCAGCGTGCGCATGCTTGGCGATTGCGGGCGCCTCGATGCGGAACTTGAACACCTTCTCCGAGAACTGCGTCTTCTCCAGGATCTTATACATAGAACCCCTCTCTTGTTAGGGCGGCCGAACCGTGCCTCCACGGAAATGGACGGCAGCCCGAATAAAACCGTACGCGCACAGGCGTTGTGCAGACATACGGTGCAAATTATACCCTCATGGACATGTCGCTTACGTGTGTCTTTGGCAGGTGGGAAAAGTGACCTACCAAAAAGGGACAGGTTTATTTTGGCAGGTTTTATCAGGCAAAACGGCAAAGGGGGCCGGCCCCGCGCATCGGTGAGGCCGACCCCCTTTGGAGCGCTGCATATGTATGGCGGCACAGGGCTTATTGCGATGCGGCCGCGGCGGCGTTTTCGCATATAAAACCTGACAAAATAAACCTGTCCCTAAATGGTAGGTTTTAGTGCTTGCCGTTGGCGGAGGCGGAGCCGTTGACGTGGTCGCGGGCGTAGACCACGCCGTGTACGATCGCCAGGCCGGCGGCGTCGGCGGCGCGGGCGCAGGTGTCCTGGAAGTCCTCGGCCTCGCGGGCGCGCAGCTGGTTGAGCACGTAGTCGGCGACAGCCATCTTGCCGGGAGGGTTGCCGATGCCGGTGCGGATGCGGCTGAAGTCGCGACTGCCCATCTTGTCGATGATGGAACGCAGGCCGTTGTGGCCAGCATGGCCGCCGCCCACCTTAACACGTACGTCACCGGCGGGAATGTCGAGCTCGTCGTGGATGACGAGCAGCTCCTCGGCTTTGATCTTGTACTCGCGGCAGAGCTTGGAGATGGGACCGCCCGAGGTATTCATGTACGACTGCGGCTTGACCAGCACAATCTGGCGCTTGCCGCTCTCTTCCTCGGGGTCGTTGATATTGATGAGTGCGACCTCGGCGCCGGCCTGGTTTTTCCAGTACGTGACGCCGGCCTGACGGGCCAGCTCGTCGATTGCCTTAAAGCCGGCGTTGTGGCGGGTCTCGGCATATTCCTCGCCAGGGTTGCCAAGTCCGGCAACCATGCGAATCTTGAGCGGCTGTGCAGCTGCCATGTTCATCCTTTCGTTGATTTGTCGCCTGCTATGGTGAGCGACCCTGTTGCCGCTGTCAAATGGAGGGCGATTGAGGTTGTTTGGGGGGCGTTTGGACGGCCGTCGAAATCCGAGGTGGACAGTTAGTTCAGATACGTATTAGTTCTGAGGACTCGAATTGCTCAATTCAATGCCGATGCGTTGTTTTGGAGCTTTAGTTAGCCCATATGACGCTGTTTTGAAGTCTATCCTGCCTTCAAATAGGGCGAATGGTATAGAGATGGCTGCAAAACAACCTAATTCAATGTGTCCATTTATACGTATTTGAACTAACTGTCCAGCCCTGTTCGATGGCGCACGGGTGATTCGCCGTTTAGACCGGTGCAAGGCCGATTCCGGCCCGCAGAGCGTTGAGCCAAGCGGCCTGACGCTTGCGATAGCCCTTGATGCGATATCGGAATCGGACTCCCGCGAGTCGATGCATCGTTTGGGCGAAGGCTTCGAGTGCAACAAGGTCTTTCATTTGGTCGCGATTGATAACTAGGACGTGGATGCCCATTGCCTTGAGGCCATTATTTCGATTGCCATCGTGGATGCGAGCGTTTTGAAGCTCATGCCCAATTCCGTTGTATTCGTTGTCGACGCCGGCTGCCGGGCAATACAGGTCGCAGATGGCGTAAGGGATGCCGGAGGACATGTTGACCGCAAGAGTGTCGAAGTCGATTCGATAGTTGAGTAGCAAGCCTCCCATGGGTAGACTGCAACACCCGAAACCGCCAAAGCGCATGGGTGCCCCGAGAACAGCAAACATTAGGGATTCGGCTGGGGATGCGGATCCAGCCCGGGCGAGTTTGACTGCCGTGCGAAACGAGGCGTATGAGCTACTTTTGGCGAAGCGTGCGACCGCCTCGAGCTCTTCGATGGTCGTGGCGGGCTCGCATTTGTAGTGCGCCTGTTCATAGCGGGTTTCGTTCTGCTGTTCGGCTGCCGACTGGCCGCCCAGGCAATCAAGATCACCCGTCACTGCGCAGCCATCGCCCTTGGGTCAGATGTCGTCATGGGCAATGGGGTATGTTGCCCCGGGAGGAAGGGAATAGGTTCCGAGCAGTTCCATGAGAAGCATCAAGGTTTTGGCGACTGATTCATTTTTGGAACAAAGCATGGCTGTCACGGCAGGAGACGTTGCGTAGATGTCGGCCTCGACGTGCATAATTGCACCTTCAGGAAGCGGAGCGGAGAGAATATGCTGAAGAAGTCGCTTATCGGGGCGTCTGTTGTCTTCGTCTGAAACGAGAAGATCGAGCAGTTCGGAATCATCTTCATTCCAGGCGTCGAGTATCGAAAGTGCGCCAAAGTCTATCGCGTCATTATTGGGAATGCAGCTAGCCAAGGCCGGTGCTTGCTGTTCACTATCAACGGAGTCCCAGGGTAGGACAGAGTACGCCCGTCGTGCGCGACGAATTGCGCGGAGGGCGGAGAAATGTGAAATCACGGTCGTCATAGCTATAACGTACTAAGTTGGCAGCAGAATGCGACCGCCGTACCGTTCTTTTCGCCCAGCGGGGCGCTGCGCGCCACGAACGGCTGGGTGTTATGAGATCGATGGAATCGGTTGAGGGGATTGCAGGAAATTGAGCTCTGCTGCGAAGGTTGACGATAGCTACTGGACAGTTAGTTCAGATACGTATAAGGCGGCGGGCGTTCGAGGCGTTTCTAAGGGCCTTTGAGGGCGATTTGAGGGTAAATATGCGGCGGTCGTGCTCGAAAACGATGAGCTTTGGGCGGCATGGCATCCGCTGGGGAGCTCAGAAGGCTCCGAACGGCCCTTTGGAGCTTTAAAAAAATACGTATCTGAACTAACTGTCCATGGAAGGTTGGCGAGGGATAGAAAAAGGGTCGGAAGCAAGCTTCCGACCCTTTAAAAGCATCAAAGATGATGCGATGCGCGTTGGATTACAGCGCGAAGTCGCCGCCGACGAGCGTGGAGACGGGCTCCTCGTGGTAAACGGCGGAGATGGCCTGAGCGAACTCCTCGGCGACCGAGATGGTCTTGATCTTGCCGCCGACCTCGACGGGGATGGCGTCGGTGACGACGCACTCGACGATGGGGGCGTCGTTCAGACGCTCGATGGCCGGACCGGAGAAGATGCCGTGGGTGGCGCAGACGTAGATGTCGCCGGCGCCCATAGCCTTGAGCTCCTTGACGTTGGCGCACAGGGTGCCAGCGGTGTCGATCATGTCGTCGTTGATGATGCAGGTCTTGCCCTTGATGTCACCGATGATGCCCATGACCTCGGCGGCGTTGTGGCGCGGACGGCCCTTGTGGGCGATGGCCAGGTCGCAGCCGAGCATGTCGGACAGCTTCTTGGCGGCCTTGGCACGACCCACGTCAGGGGAGACGACAACCAGGTTGTCGGTGTCGAAGTGCATGTCGTTGTAGTACTGGCCAAACAGCGGCAGTGCGGACAGGTGGTTAACCGGGATATCGAAGAAGCCCTGGATCTGGCCCTGGTGCAGGTCGAGGGTGATGATGCGGTTGACGCCGGCGCGCTCGAGCAGGTTGGCGACGAGGCGGGCGGTGATGGGCTCGCGCGGGCCGGCCTTGCGGTCCTGGCGGGCATAGCCGTAGTGGGTGATGACGGCGGTGATGGAGCGGGCGGATGCGCGCTTGGCAGCGTCGGTGGCGATGAGCAGCTCCATGAGCATGTCGTTGACGTTGCCGCCGGCCACGGACTGAATCAGGAAGACGTCGGCGCCGCGGACGGTCTCGTCGTAGCGGGCGTAAATCTCACCATTGGCGAACTGCTTTAGCGTAAGGCCCGAAAGCTCGACCCCAAGGTACTCAGCAATCTTCTGAGCGAGGGGACGGTTGGAGGAACCGGAATACACACGGATGGACTTGCGCATATTCTCCGACTTCTCGGGATCATTAATCGGCATTACCCTTCTCCTTTAATATCGAATGCCATATAGATGCCTTGTTGCATTGTAACCGCGCGGCGGGGTTTATCGGGTCTTGATAACGTCTTTACCGTCAACGGACACGAACCGACCACTCTCCGGCCGCGCAGGTCAGCATAGAAAAAGGAGCTGTCCCCATGGAACAGCTCCTTTTGTGCTTGGTAAAACGTTATACCTCGTCGTCCTCGTGCAGGCGGCGGCGGTAATCGGCGGCCCAGCTCTCAATATTTACCTGACGGGCGCGGCCCAGACCGAGTGCGTCGGCCGGGACCGGCTCGGTGATGACGGAGCCGGCGGCCACGAGTGCACCGTCGCCGATCTGGGCGGGTGCGACCATCATGGTGTCGGAACCGATGAAGGCATCCTTGCCGATGACGGTCTTGTGCTTGTGGACGCCGTCGTAGTTGCAGGTGATGGAGCCCGCGCCCACGTTGACGCCGGAGCCCATGGTGGTGTCGCCGATGTAGGACAGGTGCGGCACCTTGGAGCCCTCGCCGATCGTGGACTTCTTGATCTCCACGTGCGTGCCGGCCTTGGAGCCGTCGAGCATGTGGGTACCCGGGCGCAGGTAGGCGCGCGGGCCGCAGTCGACGCCGTTCTCGATGACGGCCTCGATGGCGATGGTCTCATCGATGGTGCAGCCGCTGCCGACGGTGGTGTCGGTGAGACGGCTGTTGGGGCCGAGCTGGCACTCCTCGCCCACGGTGACGTGGCCGATCAGGTGCGTCTGCGGCCACACGACGGTATCGCGGCCGATGGTGGCGTCGGGGCCAATCCAGGCCTGCGTGGGATCGATGAAGGTAACGCCTTCGGCCATCCAGTGCTCGTTGATGCGGTCGCGCGCAATGGCGGTAAGCTGTGCGAGCTGGATGCGGCTGTTGACGCCCAAGCCGTCGCGGTAGTCGTCGCAGTGGAAGATGGAGACTGCCTGGCCGTGGCCTTTGAGGATCTCGAGCATGTCGGGCAGGTAGTACTCGGACTGCGCGTTGTCGTTGCCGATCTCGTCGATGTGGGCGGCGAGCTGCGCGCCGTCGAAGGCGTAGCAGCCGGCGTTGCACTCGAGCAGCGTGGCGGCCTGCTCGGGCGTGCAGTCCTTCTGCTCGATGATGCGCTCGATCTGGCCGTCGGCGCCCAGCTTGATGCGGCCGTAGCCGAAGGGGTCGGGCGGGGTCATGGTCATGACGGTGCAGGCGAGCTCGCCGGTGGCGACGGTCTGCGCGAACTTGGCGACGGTGTCGGCGGTGATGAGCGGCAGGTCGCCGTTGAGCACGACGACCGGGCCTTGCGTGATGCCGCAGGCCTCGAGCGCGACCTTGACGGCGTGGCCGGTGCCCAGGCGCTCGGTCTGCTCGACGCACTCGACCTTGGTGGTGCTGGTGGCGTAGGCGCCGTCGATGAGGGCGCGCATCTCGTCGGCGTGGCTGCCGATGACGACTACGACGCGGTTGCAGCCGGCCTTGATGGTGGCGTCGACGATCCACTGGACCATGGGCTTACCCAGGATCTTGTGCGAAACCTTGCAGTGGTTCGACTTCATGCGGGTGCCCTCGCCGGCGGCGAGGATAATTGCGGTTGCGTCCATGTGATCTCCTGTTACGTTATAGAGACGTGTGTTTGGAAACGATACACGGCGCAATATGATACCGCAGGCATATGTTGAGCGCGTAACGTTTGACGCGTGACGGCCGATGTCGCTGCCATCGGCGTGGTGTTTGCGCTGGTTGTGCATGGCGGCGGCGCTGCGGCGTTGGCGTTTTGCGCGAGGGGATGGGAGGTGTCCGTGGATATCATGCGAGAGGAATCGGGCAACGGGCCCGTCGCAGCATTTTCGATGTCGCATCCGGCGGTGCCGGCGCTCTACATGGTGCTGACATTGGGGCTCACCATGTTCTCGATGCAACCGGTGCTGATTGCGCTGTCGCTTGCGGGCGGGCTGGCGTACGGGTTTGCGATGCGCGGTATGGCGCGCACGCTGGGAGCGCTTCGCTGGCAGCTGCCGGTGATTTTGATCATCGCGGTACTCAATCCGCTGTTTAGCGCCTCGGGCTCGACGGAGGTGTTCCGCATCGGCATGCGCGCGGTGTATTTGGAGAGCATGGTATACGGCCTGTGTATGGGCGGGCTGTTTGTGGCGAGCGTGCTGTGGTTTGAGGCCGCGGCGTCGATGCTCGGCTACGACAAGGTGCTTGCGCTGCTGGGTAACGCCGCGCCGGTGATTGCGCTCATGATTTCGATGTGCATGCGGCTCATCCCGCAGTTCTTGCGCCGCGGTCGTACGGTGCTGGCGGTGCAGGATGCGATTGATGTACCGGGGGGCGCACCGGCCGACCCCGTGCGTTCACGCCTGCGGGCATCGAGCGTGTTGATGGGCTGGGGCATGGAAGATTCGCTGGAGCGCGCGGACGCCATGCGCTCCCGTGGGTGGGGTGCCGCGACGCGTCGCACGACGTACGCACGGTATCGGCTGGGGCGCGGCGATGTTGCCGCGCTGGCTGGGCTTGCGGTGTTTGGCGTCGCCGCGGTGGCGGTGGCATGGGTCGCGACGGCGCAGTATTCGTTTTGCCCGCAGCTCTCGGTGCCGGCGCCGTGGCCGGGCTATGTTGTATATGCGGCTTGGATGGCGCTGCCCTGCGTACTGCACGTGATTGACGAGAAGAGGTTTGGCTGATGGCTCGGTTGAACGGGAGCATGATGGCGGGCGAGGCACGCGGCTCGGATGCGCCGGCGATTGAGGTGCGGGGCCTGCACTTTGCCTACCCCGGGGCTGAGGCGCCGGTGTTCGAGGGGCTCGACTGGCGTGTTCCCCAAGGCGCGTTCGCGCTGCTTGTTGGCGGTACTGGGTCGGGCAAGTCGACGCTGCTCTCGCTGCTCAAACCCGAGATTTCGCCGACGGGCGAATGCACGGGCGAGATGCGCGTGCTGGGCGAGAGCGTTGCCGACATGGATGTTCGGGCGTCTGCGGAGCGCGTGGGCTATGTGTTTCAGGACCCCGAGAACCAGATCGTGTGCGAGACCGTGTGGCATGAGATGGCGTTTGGCCTGGAAAACTTAGGCATGTCGCGCGATGAGATGCGTCGTCGCGTGGCCGAGACCAGCTATTTCTTTGGGCTGGAGGATTGGCTCCATCGCGATACCGATACGCTTTCGGGCGGACGCAAGCAGTTGCTGTCGTTAGCGGCCGTGCTGGCGTTGCACCCGCGCGTGCTGCTGCTCGACGAGCCCACGTCCCAGCTCGATCCCGTTGCCGAGAAAAATTTTCTGCACGCGCTGTTTCGCGTGAATCGCGAATTGGGCTGCACGGTGGTTGTGGCGACGCACCAGCCGCGTCCGATGCTCGAATACGCGACGCGCGCGTATCGGATTGAGGGCGGCCACGTGCGCGAGGTGGCCGATATCGCCTCCTTGGGGCATCGTGAAGAGCTGTTTTCTGGTGAGATGCCGGGGTGGGGCGGCTCGCGGCGTGCAAAAATCGGAGTTTTCAGCACTGCAAGTGGCCAGCAGGGCTCTTTGGATCCGCGCGGGCGCGTTCCGGGTGCGAAAAATGGAATGAAAACGGACAAATCAGCTGAATTTGAGGTGCAAATTCAGTCGCAGAACGACGCGGGGGCGCCGTTGCGCGCCGGTGGATGCCGAATATTCCCAAAAATGTACGCTGGGTCGGCTACCACCCTAGCAGGGAGCTGGTTTCGCTACGATCGAGCGTCCGGTTGGGTGCTGCGCGGGCTCGACGCGGCGTTTTCGGCCGGCGCGGTGCATGCGATTGTGGGCGGCAACGGCTGCGGCAAGTCGACGCTGCTTTCGGTGTTGGCCAAAACGGTCAAGTTGCAGCGTGGGTGCATGGAGCGTGCGGCGGGGTCGGCGGCGCTGCTGCCGCAAAACCCCAAGGCGCTGCTGGTTGCCGAGACGGTGTGCGACGAGCTGATGGAATGGGCTTCGACCTGCGGCTACGACGAGGCCGCGGCGCGGGAACGCGCGGCGAGTCTGGGGCTCGCGGGCTTGGGGGAGCGTCACCCCTATGACCTTTCGGGCGGACAGCGTCAACTGCTTGCATTGGCAAAACTACTGCTAATCGGCCCCGAACTGCTGCTGCTCGATGAACCCACCAAGGGTCTGGACCTGGCCAGCCGCCGCATCATCGCCCGCGCCCTGCGCGATCATGCGCAGGCTGGCGGCACCGTCGTCATGGCTACGCACGACCTGGACTTTGCCGAGCAGGTCGCCGACAGCGTCGCCATGATGTTTGACGGCGAGATCGCCTGCATGGAGCCGCCGGCCGACTTCTTTGCCGACAACGTGTTTTATAGGGCGTGATGGAATGGCGGATTATCGCGTTTCGTATCTACTCACAAAACTAGAAATTCCGCTGCTGTTGGCGGTTCCTGCGGTGATGGCTGCGGCGTTGCTGGTAGGTATTGAGCAGGCGGCGCTTGCCATGCTTGTCGTGGTGGCACTGGTGCTTGCGCTGTTCTTTGTGGGTTACGAGGCGTCGCGCCCGGGCCTGCGCCAGATTATGCCCACGCTGGTGTTGGCGGCGTTGGCCGCGGCGGGGCGCATCTCGTTCGGTCCCATTCCCGACTTTAAACCGGTGAGCGCCATCGCCATTATCGCGGGGGCGACGCTTGGCCGCCGCAATGGTTTTATGGTTGGCGCGCTGGCGGCGCTGACCAGCAATTTCTTTTTTGGGCAGGGCATGTGGACGCCGTGGCAGATGTATGCCTGGGGGCTGGTTGGCTATGTTGGCGGCGCGCTAGCGTATGCGGGCGCGTTCGACCGCGTCGACGGCACCGTGCGCATGCCAGCACTGCTGGCGTACGGCTTTGCGTCGGGCCTGCTCTATGGCGTCGTGATCAACGCGTATGACATCATTGGTTTTGTACAGCCGCTTACTTGGGCGGGTGCCGTGGCGCGTCTTGCCACGGCAGTGCCGTTCGATATTACGCACGGCCTTGCGACCTGCGTGTTTTTGGCCGCCTTGTACAAGCCTTGGTGCCGTCGCATTAACCGTGTCGTCGTGAAATACGGGCTGTAGGGCTGGTTGCGTCGGGGCGGGAATCAATACTGCTTCGATGCCATTTCAAAACCATGCCGGTTTACGGGGCTAGATTGGCGCGGGCCGACCATACCAGCATTTTTCGAAATAGGGCACACCGTCTACCTGCGGTTTTATTATCTCGGAATTGCATATGGTTGGGGGTTCGCGATTCAGCCCCGTAAACCGGCATAGTTTTGGAATGGCCGGCTGATATGACGGGCATCGTGGCCCTCAGAGAGCCAAATTGATCCATTTTCTTCCGTCCCCAGATGTCCCCAGGGAATCAGTTGACGGCGCTTGCCACGAAACTGGCCCATCTACTACGTTTAGCTTGATACTCCCGACCATGACCGCGTTTTATGAAAAACCGCAGGCTTTCTACCTGCGGTTTTCTTTTTGCGTTGTTCGCTGTGGTTGAGGGTGGTGGCTTAAACGTAGTAGATGGGCGTGTTTCGTGGCGGATGGGTCACGCGGATACCCCCACGAGGCCCAAAATGATCCGTTTTCCTTCGTCTCCGGGGGCAGCTGGAGTTAGAGCTCCAACGTAAGGGTGACGGGGCAGTGGTCGCTGCCGAAGATATCGCCGCGGATGCCGGTGTCGCGTACGTTGTCGGCGATTGCGTCGCTTACCAGGAAGTAGTCGATGCGCCAGCCTGCGTTGTTCTTGCGGGCATTAAAGCGATAGCTCCACCAGCTGTAGACGCCCTCGACGTCGGGGTTTGCCGTGCGCCAGGTATCGGTAAAGCCGGCGTTGAGCAGCTCGGTAAACTTGCCGCGTTCTTCGTCCGAAAAGCCGGCGTTGCCGCGGTTGGACTTGGGGTTCTTAAGGTCGATTTCCTCGTGCGCCACGTTAAAGTCGCCGCAGGTCACGACGGGTTTGCCGGTCTCGCGCTCGAGTGCGTTCAAAAAGCCGCGGTAGGCATCGTCCCAGGCCATGCGCACATCGATGCGCGCGAGCTCATTTTGGGCGTTGGGCGTATAGACGTCGACAAACCAGAATTTGTCGAACTCCAGCGCGCAGACGCGGCCCTCGGTCGCGGCTTTGGCAACGAGCTCGGCAGCCTCGCCTTCGCCGGCGTAGGGTAGCAGCGCGTCGGCGTGCAGCACGCGCAGCGGTTCCTGGCGGCTAAAGACCGCAGTGCCCGAATAGCCTTTACGCTCGGCGTAGCTCCAGGTTTGGTGATAGCCGGGCAGGTCAATATCGACCTGGCCTTCTTGCAGCTTGGTCTCTTGCAGCGCCAGGATATCGACGTCGAGTTCTTGCGCGATCTGGATAAAGCTCGGGTCCTTTTTGAGCACGGCGCGCAGGCCGTTGACGTTCCACGAGGCGAAAGTGTAAGTCTGAGGCATGGTGTCCTTTCGACGGGGTTGGCAGGCTTAAGATTAGCGCAACAGGGGCGGGGCGGGCCCCGCGGACGACGGCGCAATCGCAGTCGCCCCGACCAACATGGACGGAGGACTCATATGACGCAGGCAATATCGGACCCCAGGCAGGCCTCCGCCGCGCTGGCGGAGCTGTTCAATGCCCACGAGCGCGTGGTCTTCTTTGGCGGTGCGGGTGTTTCCACGGCAAGCGGCATTCCCGATTTTCGCAGCGTTGACGGCCTGTATCACCAGCAGTTTGCCTATCCGCCCGAGACCATGCTCTCGCACAGCTTTTACGAGACACATCCGGCGGAGTTCTTCGACTTTTACCGCACCAAGATGATCGCGCTTAGCGCTAAGCCCAACCGCTGTCACACCAAGCTTGCCGAGCTGGAGCGCGCCGGCAAGCTTGATGCCGTGGTGACGCAAAACATCGACGGCTTGCATCAGATGGCGGGCTCGCAGCGCGTGTTTGAGTTGCACGGATCGGTCCATCGCAACATTTGTCAGTCGTGCGGAGCGGTCTATAGCGCCGAGTGGATTTGCTCGCGCGAGCACGAGGACGCCGCGGGCGTGCCCGTGTGCCCCGCGTGCGGTGGTCGCATCAAGCCCGATGTGGTGCTCTACGAAGAGCCGCTCGACGAGCATGTGTTGACCGGTGCCGTTGCCGCCATCGCCGCGGCCGATGCCCTCATTGTAGGCGGGACCTCGCTCGTGGTGTATCCGGCGGCGGGTCTTACACGCTACTTTACCGGCGATACACTGGCCATATGCAACCTTGCCCCCACCGATCAGGATGCAAATGCCGACCTGCTGATTTCTTGCGACATCGCGGCCGCGTTTGCGTTCTAGCCCGCGTGCGCGGATACAATAGAAAGACTGAGTGCAAAGCGACCCCGCCGCCAGCTCCCCAAGCTCGGCGGCGTGGGCATTTTAGGAGGATGTTCATGGCGAACGACAGCAAGACATGGCGGTGCGGAAAGTATGAGCTCAGCTTTGACCGCCCGCGCATCATGGGCGTCCTCAACGTGACGCCCGATTCGTTTAGCGATGGCGGGGAGCACTTCGACCCGGATGCCGCGATCGAGTATGGCCTGGCGATGCTCGACGCCGGCGCCGACATCATCGACGTGGGCGGTGAGTCCACGCGCCCCGGCTTTACCCCGGTCAATCCCGATGAGGAAGCGCGCCGCGTGCTGCCCGTGGTGCGCGCGCTGGCCAAAGAGGGCGCCATCGTCTCGATTGACACGCGTCATGTGGCGGTTGCCAAGGCGGCCGTGCGCTGCGGCGCCTCGATCGTCAACGACGTGACCGGCTTCACCGACCCCAAGATGGTCGAGTTTGTTAAGACGAGCACCTGCGGCGTCATCGTGATGCATGCCGGCGAGGTCGCCGCGCCCGCGCGCACGCACGCGACGGTGCAGCTCGATACCTCGGCCGCGGCGTTTGTTGCCGAGAAGGCGCGCGAGGCGGCTGCCGAGGCCGCGCGCGAGGCCGAGAAGCCCGCTCGTCGCCGCCGTGGCAAGCTGCTGGGCGATCCTAAGCCCGAGGCAAAGCTTCCGGGCGGCGTGGTGCAGCCCTCGTTGCCGTTTGGCGATCCGGAACCCGCGTCCGAGCCTACGGACGAACTGGGGCAGGAGACGCCGGGCGCCGAGCAGGCCGCGCCTGCCGCCGATACCGCTGCGCCCGAGGCCGCGCCCGCAGCCACCGAGGCCGCATCGGAGCCCAATGACCACCTGGCCGTCATGATGCGCCGCAGCGCCCGCCGCGAGGAAGCCTACGTGCCCACCTCGCAGCTCCGCCGCTTCACCCTGCCCGATTCGGCGCCCATCATGCGCCGCGTCATGGGCTTTCTGTCCGACCAGGCCCGCGCGCTCATCCATGCCGGCGTGTCGCGCGACCGCATCTGCATCGATCCCGGCCCGGGCTTTGGTAAGTCGGCTAACGAGGACATCGTCATCCAGCGCGAGACTGCCAAGATGGCGTCGCTGGGCTATCCGCTCATGTGCGCCGTATCGCGCAAGCGCTTTGTGGGCGCCGTCTCGGGCGTGACCGAGGCCGCCGAGCGCGATGCCGCTACGTTTGGCGTGTGCCTGGGCGCCATCCAGGCCGGTGCCAACATCGTGCGCGTGCACGACGCCGCGGGTTTTGCGCAGTTCCTGAACGGCTACTGGGCGGTTGCCAAGCCGCAGCCGCGCCGCGCGTTTGTGGCCGTGGGCTCCAACCTGGGGCATCGCTGTGACAACATCCGCGCCGCACGCGACATGATCGCCGAGATTCCACTCACCTGCGTGTCCAACTCCTCCAAGATCTACGAGAGCGAGCCGGCCTATGAGACGCGCCAGGACGCGTTTGCCAACGCCGTCATCGAGATTAAGACCGAGCTGGCGCCGTTGGTGCTGCTCGACGAGCTCATGAAGATCGAGGCCGAGCTGGGCCGCGACCGCTCCAAAAAGGCCAAGGCCAACGGTCCGCGCACCATCGACCTGGACCTGCTGTGGATGGACGGCGAGACCCACGGCGGCAAAAAGCTGCGCCTGCCGCATCCGCTGATCGGCGAGCGCGACTTTGTGCTGGTGCCGCTCGAGGACCTGATGCACGACCCGGCGCGGTTCTTCCGCTACAACGGCGTCGAGGTCAAGGAGCCCGAGGACCGCGTGGGCCATATCGTGGGCGAATTGGGGCGTATGTAGATGATTGAGATGAATGCTGTTGCCGCCGGCACCGAGCTCGACGCCGCGCGCGACGCGGGCCGCGATGGCGCGTCTGCGGGCTGGTGCGCTTGGAGTGCGGGCGAGGCGTCGTTGACGTTTTCGCTGGTCGTGCGCCCGGACGTGAACATGCATGCCTTCCACGGCCTGCCGTTTGTGGCCGCGATGGGCATGATGGACGCGCTCGTGGGCACGGCATCGACGCCGGGGCTGGGCCTTGCCGGCAAGGTGGGCATCCAGTGGCCGAGCGACATCGTGTGCGGTGCGCCTGCGTTTGAGACGTCGCTCGCGCACGTCGCCGTCAACGGCGGTGCCGGTGCCGCGGGCATGTTCGGTGCCGTGACGGTGGAGATTGAGCGTTCGGCACTGGGCGAGCTCGGCGTGGATATGGCCGACGAGGAGCTGGTCGAGGCATTGGCCGCCGCCGTGCTGACCCGCGTGGGCACCTGGGCGGTTGCCGCCAACACGCCGCAGGGCGCTGCCGGCCCGCTGGCTCCCGTGCTGGGCGAGTATTTCGATATGGTGCCGCTGCTGGGTCGTCAGGTCGCGGCGGTGTCGCCTAACGGCCTGCCGCTTGCGGTCGGTGTGTTTGCGGGCCTGGACATCTGGGGCCGCGCGACCATCAAGACCGATGCCGGCGAGCAGGAGTTTCCGCCCGAGGCCGTGCGCATTCGCGGTCTGTAACGCGAGGTGCCAGCGCTCAAAGACAACGATGACAACAAGACCCTCCTCGGCTGTGCCGGGGAGGGTCTTCGCGTGACTGCAGGGCTGCCTTAATCCTATTCCTCAAAACTGAAAAATTTTCGTTTTTGAGGAATAGGAAACATGCACGATATCGCTGCGCTGGGCGTATTCGAGGAGTCTCTATTCCTCAAAATTGAAAGTTTTTCAGTTTTGAGGAATAGGCTTGGCGAACGTTTGCGGGGACTGTGGCATCGGGCGTGCTCGACTTAAGCCCCTCCTTACCCCAGCTCCTGCATACGGCGGTAGATTTCGCAGATACCTTTGATGGTGAGTTGTCCGTCGACCACGTCGAAGGCATCGGTCGAATCGGCGACGATGCCGGCGAGGCCGCCCGTGGCGATAACGGTGGCGTCCTCGCGGCCCAGCTCGCGCTTCATGCGTGCGACCAGGCCCTCGGCCATGGCGGCGGCGCCCGTCACGGCGCCGACCTTGATGCATTCCTCGGTATCGCGGCCGATGGCATGCTCGGGCGTCTCGAGCGGAACGCTGGCGAGTTTGGCGGCACGAGCGGCAAGCGCATCCATGGAGATGCGGATGCCCGGCGCGATCGCTCCGCCAATGTAATAGCCGTCCTCGTCGATAACGTCGATATTGGTTGCGGTGCCAAAGTCCACCACGATTGCCGGCGCGCCGTAGAAGGTCTCGGCAGCAACGGCGTTGGCGACGCGG
Organism: uncultured Collinsella sp.; assembly: GCA_900553215.1. GTDB lineage: Bacteria > Actinomycetota > Coriobacteriia > Coriobacteriales > Coriobacteriaceae > Collinsella. Next base: position 2,576 of record USCJ01000002.1, on the reverse strand, counting down.
TCGGCGCCCACGGCCTGGGGGTTCGCCGCCCGCAGCTTGGCCACGGCAGCCGTCTGCGGCCCGATGACGATGGCGTTCGCGGCAATGCGGTCGGCCACGGCGTGCCACTCGCGCGAGAGCTGCGGCACCACGCCGGCGAAGGCGATCGCGTCGACCGCGTCGAGTGAGATGTCGTACATCTTAAAGAAGCCCATCAGGCGCACGTGGATCTCGTCGGCGGTATAGGAGCGGTCGGTGGGCATGCGCCACGACTGCACCAGCTCGTCTCCGTCAAACAGACCCATGGCCGTCTGCGTGTTTCCCATATCGATAGCGAGCAGCATGTCTACTCCCGGTGTCGGCATAAAAGGACGCGCACCATTGTATACGTGCCGTCGACGGCGCTCGGCTGCGATTCGTTTACGGTGATAGGGGTCGAGGGGTTTAAATATGAAGGAATTATGCTCTACGAGATTTTCCTTGCCGTTTACCGAACTCCCACGTAATATTCTTTCTTGCGCACATGAGGCGCCCAGACATTGCGGGGTGGAGCAGTCTGGTAGCTCGCCGGGCTCATAACCCGGAGGTCGTAGGTTCAAATCCTGCCCCCGCGACCAAGAACTTGCAGCTCGTCGGCCTAGCCGGCGAGCTTTTTTGTTATTCCGGGACTGTTCTCTCAGCCCAATTCCCAACATCTCAAACAAAATCTCGATCTGTAACATCTAGACCCGATTTGGGCGGCTAGGTGTTACAGATTGAGATGTTTCGGCAGGACGGTCTCCGTTTGTCTAAATCTGTAACACGAGGGACGGATTTTGCCGAGTTGTTGTTACAGATCGAGATTTTCTTGCAGACGGGTCCCGTTTGTCTCGATCTGTAACATCTGGGGCCCATTTTGTCGAGCAACTGTTACAGATTTAGATCTTTCGTCAGGCTAGATTGGTTTGTCTCGATCTGTAACAGGTAGGGGTCAAAAGTGGGTCTAGATGTTACGGATTGAGATGTTTGGTCGGACCGAATTTGTTCGTCTCGATCTGTAACATCTAGGGGCGTTTTTGGTCTGCAAGTGTTACAGATTGAGATTTTCCGACGGAACGCTTCCGTTCGTCTCGATTTGTAACAGGTAGACCCCGGTTTTGCCGCGTAACTGTTACAGATTGAGATAAACCGACGGGCCGCCCCGCCCATCCCCATCCACCCGCCGCCACCTGATATTCGCCGATTTCCGTTGCGCCACTGTGCTCCCATGCCATATCCTCTAGACAACTACGCGGCACCATCGCCGCCGCGCCTACAAGAGAGGAATATCCATGACCGCACCTGCATCCAAGCTGCTCCAGCCCATTACGGTTGGCCCCCTTGAGCTCAAGAACCGCATTATGTTCCCGCCGCTCACCACCGGCTACGAGGAGCGCGACGGTTCCATCGGCGAGCGCAGCCTGGCCTTTTACGAGCGTCTGGCCCGTGGCGGCGTGAGCTACATCGTCATCGGCGACGTCGCTCCCGTTATGACCGCGAGCCCCACGCCCAAGCTGGCGACCGATGCCCAGATCCCCACGTTTAAGGCGCTGGCCGACGCCGTCCACAAGCACGGCGCCAAGATCGCCCTGCAGCTGTTCCATCCCGAGTACGACGTGCCCGGCGTCGGCCGCATGGTCATGGGCTCCATGGCCGCCGCCAAGGCCGCGCAGGAGGCCAAGGCCGCCGGCGACGAGGAGACCTTCGCCGCCAAGATGGCCGAGTCCAACGAGATTCGCAAGCAGGCCTACGCCAAGCTGCACCACGACATGCAGCACTTTGTGAACGAGGCGAGCGTGGAGCAGCTCACCCAGATCAAGGAGGCCATCGCCGCCTCGGCCGCTCGCGCACAGCAGGCCGGGATCGACGCCATCGAGGTCCACGGCGACCGTCTGGTGGGCTCGCTGTGCTCGGCTATCCTCAACCAGCGCACCGACGAGTACGGCGGCTCGTTCGAGAACCGCGTTCGCTACGCGCTGGAGGTCGTCGCCGCCATTAAGGAAGCCGCACCGGAGCTGATGGTGGAGTACAAGCTCCCCGTGATCATGGAGAACCCCGACGGCACGCCGCGCGGCAAGGGCGGCCTGCAGCCCGATGAGGCCTGCGAGTTTGCCAAGCTGCTCGAGGGCGCGGGCATCGACATGATCCAGGTCGCGCAGGCCAACCACACCGGCAACATGGGAGACACCATTCCGCCCATGGGCGCCATGCCCTACAACTGGACGCTGCCGGTGGCCGAGCGCGTCAAGGCCCTGGTCTCCGTGCCGGTGGCAACCGTCGGCCGCGTTGTCTCGGTCGAGGCCGGTGAGAAGATTCTGGAAGACGGCGCGGCCGACATCATTGCCTACGGCCGCTCGCTCATGTGCGACCCCGACATTGCGCTGAAGGCCGCCACGGGTGAGCCCATCCGCGAGTGCCTCAACTGCAACAAGGGCTGCGTCGACGCGATTCAAAACCGCAAATACATCTCGTGCGTGCTCAATGCCGAGAACGGCGACGAGGCGACCATCGCCATTAAGCCGGGCGAGGGCGACAAGAAGATCGCCGTGGTGGGCGGCGGTATTGCCGGCCTGGAGGCC
>USCJ01000001.1 GCA_900553215.1 uncultured Collinsella sp. | reverse complement strand
GGTGCCCGTTAACTCAACTAGAACTCTTTTTCGGCCAGATAGCGATCGAAAAGCTCCCGAGCGATATCCGATACGGACTTGTCCTCCTCGAGCGCCACTTGCTTCAAACGTTTTCGGTAACTCTCCGGAACGTACACGGACAGCTGAACAAGCCTCTCAGATGTCCCTTCAGCGCCCTTTTTGGGGCGCCCGGCTTTCCGCACCTGAGGAGCCGGTTTCTGGGGCTCAGATGCGCTTTCAACGATTTTCTGCTGCCTCTCCTCGGCCTTCTCCGCTGCGACGTCGAAGTATGAGGTCGCCTTTTTGAACTTTGCCATTTACAGCACCTCTTCCAGCTCGTTCAGGATGTTTTCAATCGCCTGGGCGGCCTTGCCGTTTTTCGCGATCTCGTATACGGGCTTGCCCAGGGCTGCGCCCTGTTTGAATGCCGCCGCAGTCGGAACAGTGCCCAGCACGGGAAGGTCATCGGCCTCAAGAAGCTCGAGGAATTGTCTGTCCACGGTCTGGTTCGCCGCGAAGTTGTTGACGATGATTGCGAACGACAAGTCAGGATTGGCCTCGGTGATGACCTTGATCGTGCGTTTCATGGGCTTCAGGCCCAGCGTGCCGGGCTGCACCGGGATGATTGCGATATCCGCATTCTTGGCATACTCGGCGGTGTCGTCGCTCAGGAAACCCGGCGTGTCGATGACATTCACGGCGTCCTCGTCGTCGAGCAGGTTCTTCTCGTGATTCGCGCCGCCCTGAGGGTCGAGATTGCCGAATCCGACTTTGTGGCCGCGGCGCTCGAGACCCCAGGCGATCTCGTCGGCGAACGTCGTCTTGCCGACGCCGCCCTTCTGATTGACTAGCAGGATGTTCGTCGCCATGTCCTCCCCTTTCTGAAATAGCATAGTCATATATTAGCACATTAACATGTGACTACATTAAGTAATTCTAAGTCGCAGTTAGAAATATATGAGCATGTTAAGTAATTAGTATAGTACTACGTTACCGTACTCATGACTGTGGGTTGGTTTAACCTATAGTCATGCTAAAGTTGCCAAAAGGGGCACAAAGGCCAATACGTTTGCGCAGTGCCGGCACAGCGACCTAGCATCGTGCGCACCGGCGGAATCATCGCAGGCCTGCAAGGAGAGCATATCCACGCGCTCATGGTCGCCGGAGGCCTCGTGATGCAGCACGCGCCGGGCGGCGAGTGGGAACGCAAGGGTAAAAACGCATCGTCGCTGAACCAGTGAGGCAGTATTCTTTAGTTTGATGATGGATATTGAAATTAATTAGCGAGATAATGTGCATATCTCATAATGTATGCGTTTCACCATGAGAGAGAGGGGTCTGTCATGAGTTGGAAACCGAGAAAATGCGTTATCGCCGGTCTCGTGACAACCAGTCCTGGCGGCGGTTTGTTTGCAACCGCAATGACATCGTGCCGACTTTTCACTTGCATGTTCTAAAAGGCGGTTGCCATGCTGTCGCAAAATCAATCGAGATACTTGGTCACAATCGGCTTTGCCCTGCTTGCATTACTCTTTGCTAGCGACCTTTTGCTGAAACCGCCCAAGGAACTCGTTTTGCTTGCCATAGACTGCATTTCCGCCCTTTACTTTACGGCAACCCTATTCGTCGGACTAAAGGAGAGGAAAAAAGGCGCAGTCGCCGCATCCGCCGTATGCTTGATCATAACCATTGCATCATTCTTTATCTGACACATTGGTGGTTTAGGGGCGATATCGTAGGAATACGACCGGGAGAGTCGGGACCATAGGCTCCGGTAAGAACCTTCGCCATGCCCCACGTATCGAGCCCGATGATTTCCCCGCTGGACGCCCTGACGGTCACGGCCTCCGGCGTCCACGCGATTTCATCATCCGTGAGGCGGATGGGTGTGACGCTGCCGGCGTCCATCCGCCTCACGACCTCATTCCGCTTATCGCGCCAGCCCGGCTTGAGCCATTTGATGACGGTCGGACGCGAGACGCCAAGGACGCACGGGCGCAGCTCGAGCTCTAATACATGAGGTCCCAGCTTGTAATGCGTGAACATATGACTACATTAACATGGTCATGTATTACCGAACGTTATATGCTGAGCTGGATCCGCCCGTCTGTTATCTTGGGGCGACAGTTTCTTGCAAGGAGGCAGCCATGCTCCAGAGTGTCTTTGGATCCGATGATCAGATCCATCTTGAGGACCAGGTCAGCAACCAACGTTTCGACCTCACCACGGGCGAAGTGAAAACGGTCATCCCGACCGCTGAGAACACGAGCGCCGTCTTCGGCAAGGATGGCGTGGAGACGGAGATTCGGGTGGGGCAGATGCGCCAAACACTGGGCAAGCCTGGCTTCGATTGGCTGTTTAATAAGCACTAACGGTTGAGTTATTGCAGCATAATCGCAGCTGTAAATAGGTGACCATATGACCATGCTAACATGTGCACATAGTCATATGGTCACAGTTGTAGATTGGTTTAATCTGTGGCCCTTAAGCTGAAGCTGCCTCAACGAACCGTGGCTGGCGAAACGAAAGAAAGGGGAGCCCCGTTTGCGGAACTCCCCTTTTCCGAGTCGTTATGCGATTTGCACTACATCTGCTCGCGGCGCTTCTTTTGATCGAGGAAGACACCGGCTGCCACGAGGACGGTACCGCCGATGATGAACGTCTCGCCGATGAGCCCCGCGCGGTCGCCGGTCTGGGCGAGGCTGCCGGTCTGGGCGGTATCCGTGCCGGCGAGGTGCTTCGGGGTGTATGCCGCCTGCTGCTTTGCGACCTCCTCCGCATCCTGTCGGGCAATCTCATCGGAAAGCTTCTGCTCCGCTGCGATGCGGTCGGACTTCGCCGACTCGTAGGCGGCGAGTGCCGCATCATAGCCGGGCTGGAGCTCGTCCACCGCGGTCTGCTTCTCGTCCAGGATGGCCTTGGCGGGCGCGACCTTGGCACGTGCCTCGACTGCTGCGGCGAAAAGCGCGTTGAGGGCGTCATCTGCGTTCGCGTCATGGCCGGAAGCAATCGCCGCGTCGGCATTGATGGAGTTCAGCTTCGCCAGCTTGGCGTCTGTCTGCGCCTTTGCCTGTTCGGCGGCGGAGACAAGGGACTCGGCGGCGACGGCGTCAGCCTTCGCGGCATCGAGTTCGGCCTTGGTGTCATTGACGGCCTTTACTGCATCCTGCTCGCGCTGCTGTGCCTCTGCGAGCTTCGCGGCAAGACCGGTGAGGATGTCGAGGTTTGATTGTGCGTTCTCGAGATCGGTCTGGGAGCCGGTAAGCCTCTCGGCGGCAACGCCGGTGTCGGCCTTTGCGGCATCGACGGCACGCTGAGCATCCGCGAGGGCGCTTGCGGTGGTATCCGCCTTTTGCTTGGCGGTTTCGAGGAGCGCCGCCTTCTCGGCCTGGTCGGCTGCCGCCGCATCGTGGACGCTCTTTGCTGTATCGAGCGCCTTCTTGGCGTCGGCGACGTCCTGGAAGAACTTCGCGAGATCGGCGTTCGCATCGTCCACGCCCTGCTGCTTAGCAGCGGTGTCCGCCTTGGCGAAATCCAACTTAGACTGTGCGGCCGTTACGGCTGCGTTGGCGGCATCAAAGGCGACCTGCTTCTGCTGGACGGTCGACTTTGCCGTATCGACTGCCGCGTTGGCGGCATCGAGGTCCGATTTCGCCGCATCAAGCTCGGTCTTGGCATCCGTGACGCCCTGCTGCTTGGATGCGAGATCAGCCTTTGCGGCATCGACGGCACGCTGGGCATCGGCAACACCCTGCTTTGCGGCATCGACACCTGCCTGTGCGGAATCCACCGCGACCTGCTTCTGCTGGACGGTTGTGGCGGCACCGGCGGCTACCTGCTGCTTGGATGCGAGATCAGCCTTGGCTGCGTCGAGTGCGCTCTTGGCGTTCTTGAGACCGTCGATGTAGGAGGTCAGCTTCTGCTCGTACTCGTCGACGGACATGGGGTTCATGTTCCACCCGGAGCCTGCCCAACCCAGGTTTGCGGTATCGAAGCTGTCAGTCTTCCAGCCGTTCATGGTTCCCTTGCTGCAGACTGCCATGCCCATATAGCCGATTTCAGGGCTGATGACATGCAGGTAGTGACCGACGGTTGCGGGATATCCGGCAACCTTAAAATGCTGGTTGACATAGGATTCAATCCCGCTATGCGACTTGTAGAAATCTACGGCATCCTTACCGATTAGCCCGGTGACGCCATAGAGCTCCTTTACCGCCTGATCGAAGAAAGCCTTTTCTTGGTCCACCCACTGCGGTTTCGGATCGGTTCCATAGTTCCATGCGAGGTTTTCGCTCGTATCAAACTGCATGGAATGTCCAAACTTGATATCGGAATAGTTCGCGTTGGCAATCGCCGCCGCAATGAGCTTGTACGTGACCTGGAGCTCAGAGAGACCGACGGACTTGCGGTACTCGTTGATGGACTTCATGTACGGGATTGCCGCGAGCATGTTGTCGAGACTGGTCGCGTCGAGGCTGTTTCCCACCTCGGTGTAGTCCTTGTATGTGCAGTTCTGGATGATCTCGATGGCTGAATCGGCACCCATGGCACGGAAGAAGCCGATGGCTCCCTGCTTGAGCTGCGCGTCGGCGGTATCGAGTTTCGCCTGTGCCTCGTCGACCTTCTGCTGCGCGGCGGTCACGGCGGCGTCTGCGGTATCCTTTGCGGCCTTGGCGTTCGCGAGCTCTACGTCGGCGGCTGCCTTGGCGGACTCGGCGTCCTTGACAGCCTGCTTCGCGGCATCCAGCTTGGCGACGGCGTCGGCATTCGCCTGCTTGGCCGCATCGAGGTCAGCGTTCGCGGCATCGAGTGCGGACTGGGCGTCGCCCACGCCGGATTTGGCATCGGCCGCGGCCTGCTGCTTTACGGAGAGGGACGCCTGGGCATCATTCAGCTCGGTCTGCGCCGTTGCTGCAGCGGACTGCGCCTGCTCGAGCTCGGACTCGCACTGGGACTGCACCGCTCGTGCGGCAGCGAGGGCTGCCTCTGCATCCGCGACCTTCTGTTTTGCAGCATCGTACTCCGGGCCGCTGGCGCCTGCCTCCGCTGCGGCGAGGTCGGCTTTCGCCTTCTCGTAGGCGGCACTGGCGGCTGCGGTCTTCGCATCCGCCGCGTCCTTGTTCTGCTTGGCTGCGGCGAGAACGGAATCGGCGGAATCCTTTGCAGACTGGGCCGCAACCAGCTTGGACTGGGCATCGGCAAGCGTCGCGTTGGCGTTGGCGAGTTCGACCTGTGCCCTGCTCACGGCATCCGTGGCGTCGCGCACGGCCTGCTCGGCGGCACTGATAGCCTCCGGGGTGGCGCCTACGGCATCGACCTTGGCTTTATCGAGGGCGTCCTTGGCATCCTGGGCTGCCTTGAGGGCGGACTGGTACGCTTCGTCCTTCTCGGATGCATCCGCCTTGGCGTCTGCGAGACCCGCCTTCGCCTGCTCGAGGTCCTTGCCGGCGGCATCGGCGGCGTCCTTGCCCTCCGCGACCTGACGGGCGTACTCGTCCATCGCCGCACGGTCGGCTGCCGTGCCGGCACTGACTGCCGAATCGTAGGATGCCTTGGCCTGGTCGCGGGCGGAAGCCGCCTCGTTGTAGGGACCGGCGGCCTCATCGTAGGATGCCTTGGCAGCGTCCTCCTTCGCCTTCGCCTCGTCGACCGCCTTCTGCAGGTCCGCGATGGCCTGTGCGGCGGATTTCGCGCCGGCACCGGATGCCGCGCCGGCGTGGGTGGCGATCGGCGACATCACGGCGGGGTGCTGCGTGCCCCCGTCACCGGTCTGGGCGAATGCCGTGAACGGTGAGATGAGGCTCGATCCGGTCATGGCGGCCATGGTCGCCGCGGTGACAGTCAGACGCGCGATCCCCTTCGGAGTGTGAATCTTTTTGTTTGGCAGTGCGGAGAAGTGCTTTCCCTGGGTCATTGTGCTGTTCCATTCCTTTTCCGTGCCCTATCCGACTGGGCATCAGAGCGCTTTCCAATAGAGATAATTATGCGCCTTAACTGGGATTGTTGTATATAGTCCGTTGGCTTTTATACAACAATCCATGACTCTTTTTGTCATGGATACGACGCTTCAGAAATCATTCGGCATGAGATGCAAAGAGCTCCGCGCTGGACTCGGGTGCAGTCAGGAGCAGTTCGCCAATTTGATTGAAATGGATCGTTCCTACTACGCGAGCATTGAAGTCGGGCGGCGTAATGTCAGCCTCTCAAATCTCAAGAAGATTGCCGACGGATTTCAAATCAGCATTGCTGAACTCATGAGAGGCGTCAGCTAAATTTATCCGTCTCATAGTTCACAGTGGGTCTCGTTGATTAGTGCCTTAAGAAAATGGAAATCGTCCCAACGAGCTATCGTCAATCGTCCCAATAAATTACCGTCAATTGTCCCAATAAGTGATCGTTATTTGTCCCAACGACGCAGATAGACGCTATAATTTCAAATGAATGATTGGAAGGAAAGCCGATGGATAGGTATATAGGACGTTGTGTTGACTGCTTGGTCGAGCGCGACCTTGGCATTTTCGGTGCCGTGCTCATTCAGGGGCCGAAATGGTGTGGAAAGACAACGACAGCCCAGAGATTTTCCGAGTCATCGTTATCTCTCTCCGACCCATCTGGCGGTTTTGCGGCCCTCCAGCTCGCTCGTCTCGATCCGGCCCAGGCAATTGTCGGACCGACCCCGAGGCTTGTCGACGAATGGCAGGAAGAACCGAAGCTATGGGATGCCGTGCGATTCGAATGCGATGCCAGGGGAGGGGAGCCAGGACAGTTCATTCTCACCGGATCTGCGACGCCGCGAGCCGAGAACCAGCCGATGCACAGCGGTGTGGGTCGAATCGCCCGTTTGCGGATGGATACCATGACGCTTTTCGAGCTCGGCATTTCGTCGGGAGCTGTCTCGCTTGGGGCGCTGCTCGCCGGCGATCCCGTTGCGGCGTCACTCGGATCCATCGCCGGTATCGCCGGTATCGCGGATTTGCTCTGCCGCGGCGGTTGGCCCCAAGCGGTCGGTAAGACGACTGCCGACGCAATGCGGATAGCCGCCGCCTATATTGACGGTGTTTGCGAGTCTGACGTTTCGAGGGCGGATGGAGTGAAACGCGACCCGGTTAAGGTAAGGGCCTTGCTCTCGTCGCTTGCGCGCAATGAATCGACCCTTGCCGGCATGAGGTCCATCGAAAGGGATTTGGGCGTTGACGTCTCAAAGAATACGATTACCAGCTACATGGACGCGCTGCGCCGTATCAATATCGTCGACGATGTCCCCGCGTGGCATCCGGCTCTCAGGTCGCCGGTGAAGTTGCGGCAGGGCGCGAAGCGGCACCTTGCGGACCCATCGCTCGCCGTCGCCCTCATCGGTGCGGACCCGGAGTCGTTGTCATCCGATCCGAAGACCCTTGGCTTGCTCTTCGAATCCCTCGTGCTGCACGATCTCAAGGTTTACGCGGCGGCCAGCGATGCGACCGTATCTCACTACCACGACGCTGACGACCTGGAGGTCGACGCGATTGTCCATCGTCGTGACGGCTCGTGGGTTGCCATTGAGGTCAAGCTTGGGAGCCCCCAAGTCCCAGAGGCAGTGGAAAATCTGCTTCGACTCGAGCGAAAGCTGGTCGATCGCGGGGAGAGGCCGCCCGCGGCGAAACTCATCGTCATCGGGTTTGGTATGCCGGCTCACGTAACTGGCGAAGGCATCGTTATTGCTCCGGTCGATACGCTCGGAATCTAAAGCTATTTGCATTTCCAGAAATCATCTAGAAGGCGTCTAGAGGATTTCTGGAAACAACCGGTATTTTGATCTGGGCTAAGAAAGGTTGCTGGTCCAAATTCCGTGCTGCGTGGAGCCGGTGATTTTGTTCAGGAACTCGCGCTGCTCCTCGGTTGCGAGGATGTAGGTAGAGCAGCCACTGAGCATCTGGTCGACGTCTGTGATTCCGGACGCCTCCCATCCCAAGATGCTGACGGCCTTGAGCGTCAGGCAGTTGAGGAACATGTAGGACGTGTTCTCGACGTTCGAGGTGTCAAGACGATCGAGATCAAAAAGCTCCGTGACGCTTGAGCATCCCCTGAACATGCCCTCCAGGGTCGTGCAATCCGATGTATCGAGTTTCGATAGGTCGATTGGGTCAGACCGTCGAACAGGTATCTACCGCTCTCTGGATCCCAGGTATCCAGGACAAAGACCTCACGGATTCGATTCCTGTAGGAATACCACGGTTGCTTTCCGAATTCTGAGATCTAAACCGCGAAACTCAAAAACTCACCGTCTTGATTTTCATTTGAATCGAATCGCGCCCGCGTAAAAGTCAAAACGACTCGCGCGGGCGTTTCGTTTTTTCATATCGCATTTCATATCGCGTCAAAACAAAACGCGAGTTCTGAAAAATAGATAGCGACCATCGGTCGCGATCGTAGGCGTGTGTGCACGCCGCATGAAAATCGACTCGCCATTCGATTCGTAATGCGAGCCGCGTCAGCTTTCGACAAATCCAACAGCGTTGCGAGTCACGCTAATGACTCTCCGCGCCATTGAAATTGTCGAAAGCTGTCTCAACTTTTTCGCAAACGCCATGAAAACGATTCGACGAAGTCGAATGTTTGCGTCGCAGGCGCCGCAAACCCGCTTCGCAAAAATGCGAACACTCGGCATCCCTCGCATTCGCATTTCCGCTCCGCTCTCGCTGCAGCGAATTTCTAACACTCAGCATCCTTCGCGTTAAAAATTCGCTTCCGCTCACGGTCTTCACGCAGTTACAACGCCGCGAGGCCTCTCGCTTGGAATGAGGCCTCTCATTCCACGTCTACACTGCGTTTCGCCCAATCACCGTTCCGGAGATTGCAAGATGTACGTAAATGGCCATAATTACATGCAAGCATGAACTATGGCCATTTACGATCTTGCTTTTCCCTCACACGGGAAAAGAAGACCGATAAAGCTGAGTTCCGCTTTGTGCGCGAAGCGGTTGCGCCTCCGAGAAAAATTCGGCGGACTTTTCCAAATCTTGTTTCGGAGGCCACTCCGAAACTGAAGGGATGAAAATGAGACGAAGCGAGAAAGTCGAAGCGACGTTGACCCCTGGAGAAAAGGAAGCCCTTCAACGACTTTGCGACGAAGCCGGTTGCACGGAAGCTGAATTAATCCGCTCCGTTTTGATTAGCCGTTCGATTTCTCTCGACGATCTTGAGGCCGGAAAGAAAATCGAACGCGTAAAAAATAAAGCGCTGCAGAAGCAGGAGCGCAAACACACTCCAAAAAAATCTGGCGAGTGCGGTGAAGCCATCGCCGAGAAACGCGACGTTTCGTTTCATGTGATGCTTACCGCTTCAGAAAAAAAAGGCGATCGAGCAGCGTGCGGAGGCTCTTGGCATTTCTGTAAGCGAACTGGTTCGCCGTAGCGCAATTTACGGAAAGATCGAATCATTCAATTTTGACATTGCGGAAGTTGAAAAACTCCATCATGAGTTATTGAAGGAAGGAACGAACCTCAATCAGCTGATGTACTTCGTGAATGCCCAGGGGCTTCCCGCGTACAACGAGAAAGCTGTTTTCCGCACACTTGAAAAGGTTTACCAAAATGCTCGAAAGGTCGATCGGTTTATCGAGCAACTTGAAAAGCGCTATCACGTTGACTATGTTCCACATGATTATCTGGCAGATGAACCAGACAACAGAAATCTTTAAGTCGGAACGCAGCTGGATCAGTTTTGCAACTGAGTGCAATTACTCGTTTAGCTATAACTACTGAGTAAAATCGAAAGGAGATGGCAGAAGAGGTTGACAGCCATTAAACAGAAAGCAGCCAGCTCGTACCCCGCCTCGCTAGCTTGGTCCTGCCCTGGTGCGAGGCGGGGTACGAGCTGACCGGTGGCGATTGACGACTCTGCTAGGATCGCTTCAGTGCGCCGCCGCGCTGAAGCCCTGCCCGAGTTTTCGGGGAGGTGGTCGCTATGTCCGAGTTCCGTCTTATGATCGTCGCTCTTCCTCTGGTGACCATTCTGGCCATTTTTGGCTAGGGTAAAACCTGGCCTTTATAGACCAAAGCCGTCCCAGGCAGGACGGCTTTGTTTCCTTGATTATCAACTTCATCCGGACACTTCCCGCATTCATCCGTGTGTGTACGGATGAATGCGGGGTTCGATACCCCTGCGGCCTGACCGGCAGGCCGCAGGGAACTCTCACTCCTCGATAAAAGCCGGCACGCGGTTAGTTCTGCGCATCTTGAAATCGCCAGTCTCGTGGGAGACGTAGAGAATGCCGTCCATCCCGTCTCGCGATGCATATGACAGGTGAACAGAACCGCAATCCGCTCCATCATTGTCGAGAAGACCAAACGAATTCGGATCGCTCGTTGCGGCCAAACGACCACTCATACAAGAGCCATCGTCATAACAGATTTGCCATTCCATATCTTCGCCTGCAAGAATCGCCATAGACGGCCTGGTCGCGCCATCGTTGACATACATCCCGTCTATGCCAAAACCGTTTTCAGCGCCATCAATAAACGATTGCTCGGCCCTATACGTCGCGAATGATGCGCATAGTGCCATTGCAAGACCGATTGCAAGGCCAACAATTACAATCTTTACGTAGCTCTTGCCTATCATGTCATCCTACTTTTCGCTTGCCTAAGGAAAGACGGAAGAAGTTATTCGTCGCTGCTTTTTTGTACACCTTCTTGACGCCATTGACGGTCTCATAAACAACAAACGGCTGAACCTTGTGTTCAACGTTCGCCGTCGCTTTCCAAAAGCCAGCGCCGTCGATCTTAATGGAGTACCCAGTCGCCGACATATTGCGCTTTGCCAGCGGTATCGATACACCTATGCTTCCGACGCCATTCGGGAGCGGTACCGATACGCTCACCGAACCGCCGCCAGACGGCTGGACATGTATATAACCGCCCCCGTCGATGTGAACGCCTCCCGAGGGCTGCCCAGCAACGTCGTGCCATCCGCTGGCTTTCGTTTGCACGCTCCCGTATACGGTGCTGTAGCTTGGGCGCCCGCGTGTCGCATAGAGCTCAATATCATCAGATGACATCGCCTCTTCTATGATAAGGGCTGCTTCTTGCTCTGCACGTTGACGCACAATTGCCTCGACATCAGATTCACTCAGATCCGGGAATGCTAGGAATTCTACGGTTTCAGAATTGTAACCATCAGCAAATGCACCATTTGGGGTGATCAGTGACAGTCCGCCCAATGCGGCTGCCGTCAGGATTGACCTGCGAGTAATAAACAGGTTTTTCGTTGTACTCATCTTCGCCTCCAAACTTCTCACCGGGGTCCTTCTTGCCAATTTTTGCCCCGGCTCGGTTACTTCGGTTACTTGAGCGCTCCTATATATGCTTGTTACCCATGTATGTAATATTAATTTCGGACATATCGAAATTAATCAATGGCTGCGGGAGTTTCCGACCTCAGTGAAATGCCACCCTATACCCACAGAATCAGTCTGGCTCGACATGTGCCAATGGCCGCTAATGGCACTTGGTCAGCAACGGTCTTAGCCCATCGGCCCCAACAGTGTCTCCTTCTGTCTCGCCGTGGGCCAGACGCACAGCGGTGGCGCCGTGTCGAGGCAGCTGGACGACCGCGTCGTCGATCGCGGCGATTACACTCGCGGCGACACGCCTCGCTAGTTTGCCTCGCCCTTGTGGCCCTGGCGCGTTGCAGTTCAATCAGCTGTCATAATATCCACTCACGAAAAATCACCTCTAGCAGGGGCTTTTCTGTTACAGAATCCTGAAAGAAAGGGTCGAACCGAAGTGTCTGGCCGGACGCCAATTGTCCGGGAACTGCTTCTGGTCCGACCCTCTTTTACTTTACTTCCATGGCCATGCAGCGGTCTAGTACTCCTTAACGGGATGCTCCTCGCCGAATCCGCCGTCGATGCCGAAGCGGCACAGTCTGTCGATTGCTCGAAGGTGCTCGTCAATGGCAGCTGCAATTTGGGTGTCGATTTCGCTGTCATGGTCGTTGAGGCCGCGAACTGCCTCGTCGGCGGCCATGAAGGCCTTGATGGCCTGTGCGAGCTGGTTCTTAAAAGCATCAACCTTCTCAACTGCGGCAGCTCGGTCTGCCATCTCGCGTTCGAGTCGTTGAACGATTTCCTGTGTGTCGCTCATGCTATTCCTTTCCCTCGGGTGTTTTACCTAAAATATTGCCCCGTGCGGACACGATTCTCGCTCACGATACGGCGGTAGCAAATATCACAAAGTCACAGGTAGACGGCTCAACAGGATTTGAGTTACGGGGCGATTGAGCCTGGGGCGGCGTGGATGTTCGCGACACCCCTTTTCCGTGTCTTAAAACGCATCTGGTGAGGTCGATTTTTCGGCCTTGACCTGCGTGGCGGCACTTTGGGGTGCTTTGGGTGTGCCCTTAAGCAGTGCTTGCACCTACCAGCGCGTGAAACATTTCGACGGTAATTCGTGAAACAAATTGCGGAACTATCGCTTCAACGGGCGCTGCCGCCGCTCAACGCGAGCGGTCAGCTTGGCACCGCAAACGGCTACTCGCCCTTCATGGCCATACACATGGCGTCGGCCATTGAGTAGCGGGCACCGTCATCTTCCATCAGCGCTTCGTTGAATGCCTCGATGTCCACCATGTCCTCGATTTTCTCAAGCACAGCCCTTCTCACGAACTCGGAAAAGGACATGTTTGAGATGTTCGCATGGGCCTGAACCAAAGCCATTTCGCTCTCATCGAACATGACCGCAATTTCGCATACCCCCATGGCCTCTCCAATCAATGCCAGCGACTGGACTGTACTGGCATACATCTTGTTGTTCAGATTAAACGGTCTCAAAATGTATACCCGCCTCAATTCAGAGACGGCATCTGGTCGCTGAAGAAGTTCATTTCCTTTGCTAAGGAAAAGGCAATCGCCTAGATCGGAGTTTCAGATGACCAACGAAGATGGCCACCTCCTGCTGGATGTGATCGAGATCGAGCGGCGGCGCAACCGGATGATACGTCAGACGATGGGATTTCGACATGCGGTTGTTGATGCGCACAACGGAGAGCTTGTTGCCGTAATACGCAGTCCCGATGATGCCTATGACTACTGCGACTATTTTGCCACGGTTCGTCGGGACGCTACTGTTCTCGATTTGTGGGCTGAGATTTAAAACATCTCGCCTGTTTCAATGCGTTTTTTGGGTTTATAACTGTTCGCTTTTTCGGTTGTGTCGCAGTTCACTAGTTCATTCATTACGTTCTTCGTATCGTCTGTAAATCAGTTATGCCGCGGTTACACAGCTCTGTTGTTGCGTTTTGTCGTAATTCAGCAATGACATAGCCGGAACTCGCCCGCAAGTGTCGTACGCTGCCGTACAAAACTGCGTTTCGGTCGTCCGCGTACTGCCAAGGCTCTGCCCTAGTACCCGGCGCCTGCGGCGGTTGTTCATATCTGAACTGCGGCACAACCGAACAAAGCAATTACGACACTACGTAACTGTGTAATTACCGAACTACGTGATAACGACAAAACTGAAAAACGTAACTGTTGAATTGCAGAACAATGAGCTAACGCCGCGAGTGCCGGGTGCTAGGGCAGAGCCCTAGCGTGTGCCGCTTGCGGCGGTACGCTGTCGGGCATTTTGTACGGCAGCGTACGACTCTTGCGAACAGATTTCAGGACCGAATAGTCCGATGTTCAATAGTTCTGTTATTACGTGGTTACATAGTGCGGCTATTCCGCTTTGTCGTTATTGCGTTATGTCGCATTGTCGATATTACGTAGTTCGGTTTTTCACTTTTTACGCCGTTCACTTATTCATTTGTTACATAGTGCCGCTATTCCGTGGCGTCACTTTTATGCCCACCGCGTGCGTATTCGACGGTGTGGGCAGCGTCTCCGAACACCTCGACTGCTGCCGCCACGAATTGCGGTGTGGTGCGCCTCGGGATATAGAAAGTTTTGTTGCCGAACACGATTGCGATCCAGGCGTTACGGTAGATGAATTGATATGCCGCCTCTCTTGAGCGCTTACCGCAGTATTCCTCTGCAATCTCGTCGATCTGCCAGAGGTGGCCGAAGCCGACGATATATTCGGCGATGTACGCGCTCGTCTTGATTCGCACGCGCCGCGGGCGGCGGTACGGAGCATAGCTGCTTTTCCCGGGGTCCGCTTTAACGGGCACGGAATAGACCTCGGCTCGAGCCTTTTCAGCGACCACGCGCCGTGCATCATCGAGGCTATAACGCTTGCACAGGCGCTCGCCGTCGTCGGTCGAGCACTTCACGGTAATTGACTTGATATGCGGAGCCAGATACTTGTACGTCCATGCTCGCGACGCGCCGAACTCCCACCGCAGATCTTCAATGCTCAAGAACTCATCCATCTTCTGACCTCGATTTTCTGCCGATAAACGAGAAATCCCGCAAGAGACGCAGACTTGTACCCCCATCGTAAATGTGTGTACAAGTCTGCCGCCGACTCGGGCGGTCCGGCGCTTGCCAGGGCTCCGCCCTTGGACCGGGGGAAGGACACTCGCGCGCCTTGTTATTACGATAACGGACAAGGGTGAAAGGTGCCAGATTTCAAATTATTACGACAAAAGATACGGGCCCGGCGGCGTGCGCGATGGTGTCTGCGAGAGATTATTACGATAACGGACACGGATGATTTATCGACCCAGCACCGGGTGTTCCCCTCGAAGATGCGACCGCCGTGGCGGCACCATCCAAAATCGCGACATTGGGATGGTGCAAACTGACCCTTAAGAGTCAGTTTGCACGCCAGCTTCGTTCAACGTCAGACATTGGGAATGTCAGACATTGAACCTGCGGCAAAGCCGCAGCTTGGGCCGCATGCGGCCTGAAATCGCTCGCGAAGCTCGCTTGATCGTGCGCGAATGTCTGACAGGGCTGTCAGACATTGTCGGACAATTCAAATGTCCGACAATGCGCACGGGATCTCACCCATGGTCGATAGAATTGACCGCCCGGGCACGTACTCCCGGGCGGTCAATTCATGTGCTCATTCGCGATTCTGTTGGGTTTTGGAGCACCGGCATGTTCTCGGCGGCTGGACTAGCCGTACAGCTTGAGTTCATGGGGCTCCATGTGGTCGTCTCCCAACACGACACCCCTGATGTAGTCCTGCGGCAGCAGCTCGACAGGCAAAATTGTCGCCAGGAAGTCGTCGAACCACGCCCGTGGCGTCGGGTCGGGCGCATACATGACCTTGGTCGCGCCGTCGGGCAGGGTGATGGTGAGCCGCACCGCTCCGTTGCGTCGATACGCCCTCGACCATTCCTCGTCCGTGTCCCCGTAACCCTTGCGGTCCGCGGTCGTCCTCCACACGGTCCCCAGCTCGTCGAATGACCGCGGGTGCTCGCCGAGGTCGACCCAGTGCATCTGGGACCTCTTGAGCCTCGCCGCGTTATAGGCCGGTTTCCACTCGTCAGGCAGGTACACCCTCTCGAAGATCTCGCGGGACAGCTCGCGGAACTTAACTTTATCCGCCCGCGACCGGCGCGGGTCGCTGCCCAACTCGGCCGCCTCGGCGGCCGCGGCCTCGAGCCAATCCATCGCCTCCCGGCTGCCCGCGAGAATATCCGCCGCGCCGACGACTCGGGTGCGCCTCTCGACCGTGCCGTTCACCGCCAAGTCGCGCAGCTCCTTGCGGGACCAGATGAAGCCGCCGCCGGGCCCGAGGCCGACCTTATCGGACCAATCGCCCGACACATAGATGTGTCGGATATGCTTGCAGTGTGACAGCACGAACGGGCGCGTACACTGCAGGGCCCGGCAGACCTGCTTGGTGGTCACGTCGAATTCGTTTTTGACGGCGTCGCCCAGCTCGTCGATGCCCTCCGGCAGCGTGATCAGCCCCGGGTCGTTCTCGTTTGTCCTCGGCTCGCACCTGCCCATGGCAATCGCCTCCTAATTATGTTAGTGATTTCGCTAACACTTTTATACCCGTTTGCAGTGGGGCCATCGGCAAGGGAATCGCGAAAGGGGCCCACCATTGAATAAAGCAGACGCCTTGCCCGGCGCCCTGTTTAATCGCGCTTATGTTAGTGATATAGCTAACATAAGCGCGATGTAGCCCATTTCGCTCCCACGGAAAGGCGCGCCGTGAGGCTATGCCGACCTGAGGATTCTCTCAGCCTTCTCGAGCGCAGCCGAGCGCAGGAACTCCGACTTCCGCATCCCGCACGCGGTGGCCGCCCTCTCGATGAGATCGGCGCCCGTTTTCGGGCACTTGAAAGACAGATTGGCGTTGGCCTCTCCCTCGGAGAGCCTTGGGCGGCCGACGCGGAGGTTTGCCAGGGCCCCCGTCCAAGAGCCGGATTCATATTCCGCGCACTCGCGCTCAATGTCCTCGTCCGTGATTACGGTGCCGTTTGCAAGCCTGAACTCCATCAGTAACCTCTCCTTCTCGCGCTCTCGATCTCCTTCAGCGTCTTCTTGCTCGGCGGCGTCATGGCGTGATAGATAAGCCATACGCCGTCAGCCAGGAGGACTCCGACCATCTCGATATACCGGCCATGTGGGTCGTAGCCTGTCCGCATCTCCTGTTCCCCGGGTACGCGAACGGCCGCGAAGCGGTAGTTCTCCCATGCCGCCTCGACATCTCCGGCATCCAACTCGGGGTGTCGCTCGTGAACCCTTCGGTGTATCTGAACCATTGGCCTCCAATCGTACGAGAATATTCTACTACTATTTGGTAGTAGAATATTCGACGCATCAACTTATAAGGCCTATTCGCCAACCGTTCGTTCCAAAACGTATGTTTGGGGAACCTACGGCGACGCGCAACATCCTAACGGCGCTTCGGCTGTCAATAACTCCTATACCAACAGCGAGGATCAGGGGCATTACGAGCGGCAGGCGACCGGCAAGCACTGGGTCGTGGACGTGGTCGGCCACTGGGAGTAGGGATTGCCTTCAGGCGGTATCGCGCTGTCGCTGCGATTCACATCGCATGAACGATGGATGAACTCGCATGAAAACCAAAGCATACGGTAGTTTTATCTGACTAAAGAGGGTAAAATCACCGTAGAAGACGACGCATCCCGTGTAAGTAACAAGGAGCGCGGGCGGCCTAGTTTTCAACTTTTGTTAAATGCCCGGGCTCCACCCCGGGCATTCTTATTTGCGCCTGTCGCGGCGCAAATGCCGTCCACCGTCCGCACCGCGCGTACGCCTACGGACCTTAACTCGAACATCATACGAATCGAAAAACGCAATGACGAACGTGCCGACCGTCGCAAGGGCGGCCAGCGCATCAAGGATCTTTAGCATAGGGAAGCCTCCAATCGAATTGTCGGCCGCCCGCGCACGGAATGCGTCGTCTCGTCAATTCTAGCTGAACCAGCGGCTGTCGAACTTAATAGCCAGATGGCCACAGTTCCAAAACGTATGCCGCGTGGAACTCGAAAACCGAACCCTCGATGCCGTGAACAGCGAGTGCCAAAACCCAGTGCCAAAACTTCCCCTTGCATTCCCATGAGAAAATCAAAAGACAAGGCAGGAGGCTGAAAATGACCAGATACGGATACGCTCGCGTGAGCACGAAGGACCAGAAGCTAGACAGGCAAATCGAGGCGTTGGTCAACGCCGGCGTGCCCTATGGCCATATCTACAAAGACAAGGTCACGGGTGCCAGGGACGGCGACCGAACTCAACAGAAGCGTCTGTTCAAGAAGATGAAGGCCGGCGATGAAGTGGTAGTCGAGTCCTGGGAGCGCCTAACCAGATCGACCAGGCAATTGCTGAACTACGACCTTATGTTCCGAAATCTCGGCGTGAAGCTAACCTCCTTGAAACAGCCGGTCGACCTCGATACCGCCTTCGGCCGTTTCGTGCTGGGTACCCACGCCTGTACTGCGGAACTTGAGCGTGACCTGATCAGGCAGCGCCAGGCCGAAGGCATCGCCGTAAAACGGAACCATGGCGGCAACGTCGGTGGCCGCCCGCGCATCGCGGACGTCAAGGCCGATGCTGCCGTGAAGCTCTACCTCGCTCGCGAGACACCTATCCCAGACATCTGCACCGCCACAGGTATCTCTAAATCGACTTTGTACCGCATCCTCCGTGAACGCGGATTGGTGGGCGTCAGAAAATGAGCCCGTCCATCGTTTCGCGATCTGTCAATAAGCTCGAGTGCAGCGGCGTTACTATATAAGAGTGCGGTATTTCTCCAACTGAAACCCTGCGTGAACGTATGACCTGAGACGCCTTTTTAGAACTCACCGATCGCAGGATGACTACAAATCAACAGCGGCCGTGCAGTGTCCCCAGCCGTATGGCATGGCGAAGCCATGCCCTTTGTTGATTGGAGTGCCGCGCCATGGCAGACAATCTGAGCGAAAAGAAAATCAGCGAGACATCCGGCGTGAAGGCCGTCCTCGATGAGGCTGCCGAGCGGATCGAGGCGACGTGGCGGGAGAAGCTGCTGCGTGAGACGGGCGACCTCAGAACCGAGAACGCGTTGCTCAGGGCCCAGCTCGACGAATTCAACCGCAAGCTCGTCGAGGCGAGAGACCGGAACGAAAGACTTGAGGCCGACTGCAATGAGCGGGTCGCCTTTATCGAGGAGAAGTTTGAACTCGATACCGCGAGCCTCGAGCTCGAGAACAACGAGCTTCATGCCGCGAGCGTCAGATACCTCGCCGATGCCAGGGAGCTCGACAGGCAGGTCGTCCAGCTCCATGCCGAGGCTGAGGCCATGTCCGATGAGATCGAGCGGCTGCGCGGCGAGCGTGATGCCGCGCTGAAAGCCCAAGCCGAGTTGAACGATGCACTCCTGGCCCAGCGCGACCTGATGGCCGAGGTCGCCGCCCTCAAGGACTGCCTTGCCGCCTCCGAGCAGCGTGCGGCCGTGGCCGAGGCCAAATCGAGGTCATGACCCAGATGAAGGGCGAGTAGCCCCGCGCTTCTCCTATCAGGCGGCTGATTTCTAGGAACTTTCTAGAGCGCTTCTAGAAAGTTCCTAGAGCCGGGCGCAGCATCTTCGATCGGCACGATGTCTCGGTAGATAAGGCGATGCCTGTCGTCGCGCCACTCGTCGTCGTGGTAGTGGCCGAAGAACCAGGCTCGGTAGCCGAGTCGCCCGTCGAGCTCGACAAGGAATCGCTGCAGCCGGTCGCCCCGATACTCGCGTCCGCGCTCCCGGCACAACCCCTCAGCAAGGGCGGCAGGGGCCTCGTGAGTCACAACGTAGTCGACCTTCCAGCCCACGCGGTCGAGCGAGGCGCGGCAGTGGTCCATCTCCCCCTCGCTCGGCATCTCCTCGGGCCACCAGCTCCTCCCCTCCTTGCGATACTGCCTGTCGTTGCTCGCGGCACCGCCCATGGTAAGAACCGTGGTTCCCGCGATGTCGAACACCTCTCCGCGCATCAGGTGCAGCACGTGCGGTCGCGCCTCATGGACGAGCCCGCCGCTCCACTCCCGCACCGGCAGCTCAGCCAGGGCGTGGTGGTTCTCATGGTTGCCGTCTACGAAACACGTGGTCCACGGCTTCGATTCGAACCAGTCGAGCCAGTATTTCTCGGCGTTGGACCCATCCCAGACAAAGCCGAAGTCGCCGGCCACGATCACCGTGTCATCGCGCGTCAGGGTCCGGCCCAGCGGCCAAGACCTGAAGGCGAACCTGCTGGCCCCGTACTCGGCCCTGCCGTGCACGTCGCCTGTCACATAGACCGTCATCAGTACGCACCCCACGGCAGGAGTTTGTCCCCGAGTCTCACGATTCGGTCATACAGCACCGTGTGCCGTTCGTCCGGGTTGCCGTCTCGGTGAAAATGGCCGTAATACCAGCGCTTGTAGTCCAGGCGGTCCTCGAGCTCGTCGAGGAATCCGGTCAGCCGGTCCACATCAGGGCGTTCCCAGCCCGAGTCCGGATAGAGCGTCGGCGAGAGCATGCGCGTGGCACAGGTATGGGTGATGACGCAGTCGACCTTCCAGCCGACCTCGTCGAGCTTTGTCCGCGCGGTATCGAAATCGCGCTCATCCGGGAGCTCCTGAGGCCACCAGCTGGAATACGGCACGCGGTATTCCCTGTCCACGCTCGTGGCACCGCCCATGGTGAAGATTGTCGAACCGTCGAGCTCAAAGACCTCGCCGCGCCTCAGGCGCCGAATGGGCGAGGTGTCCGACAGGCGCTGCGTCAGCCCGCCATGCCATAACTCCATGGGGCGCTCCTCCCAGTGATCGAAGCGCTCGTGGTTGCCGTCGACGAACAGTACCGTGTAGGGCCGCGACTCCAGCCAGGCGATGTCGGCGCATTCCTCGGCAGAGAAATCCCACGGAAAGCCAAAGTCGCCGGCAACGATGAGATAGTCGTCGCTGGTAAGACTATCGCCAAGCCCCCAGTCGCGGAGCTTTTGCATGTCGAGCCCACCGTGGATGTCGCCCGTCACATAGACCGTCATCGGATCGCCTCTTCCCTCTTGTACGCCGCCAGCTCGCGCTCGACCTGCCTGTCGCCGGTCTCGTTGACCCACCAGGGCCATTTCACCCGGCCGCACGGCTCGTCGACCCCGGCGAACCATTCCCTCAGCTCGTCAAGGCTCACCGGGGAGTGCCCGTTGGCATCGCAACCGACGTCGTAGCGCAGAAGGCCCTGCTTGCGGTTAAACTCGTTGTACGCGCCGCCGCTGCTGTGGATGTGCCCGTGGAGGTGCCACGATCCATGGCTCATGCCCTGCCAGTCGGCCATGGGGTAATGGCTCAGGACGATCTTCTGCCCGTCGATCTTGAGCACGCAGATCGGCGGCTCCACGGTGAAGGCGCCCGCGACCGCCGGCTGGGTCCAGTCCTTGTCGTGGTTTCCCGGGACGAGGTGGATGCGCCTGCAGGCGATCCGCTTGCGCAGCCCGTAGGCGTCCTGGGCGGTCATCTTGAATGAGAAATCCCCCAGGATGTAGAGCTCGTCGTCCACGGCAACCTTGCCGTTGATGTTGTCGACGATGGCGTCGTTCATCTGCCAAATCGTCTCCCACGGGCGGTCGGTGAACTTCAGCACGTTCTCATGCCCGAAGTGGGTGTCGCTGGTAAACCAGATCATATTTATGTCTCCTTCTGTCGCTAAAAAACGTTCTCCTTCGAGGTCAGGAGACGTTTTATGAGCGACATGAGGTGCATATCCCTCATGTTTCAAGCTCCAATCTGCCGGATTTGCCCAACTAAAAGTTTACGCCCACGCGCGAACAGGATTCGATTTTTGAAATATGGACGAATTCCTCGTCAGGAGGGTAAAATGATGCCGACGGCAGCCCAAGTTGTAGAGAGCTGGGCAGAGCCGTTGCTTAATGAAGTTGGGTCATCGTCTTAGCGACGGTGGCCTTTCTTTTTGGGCTTCGAGCCCTGCTTGAGTGCCTTGGAAAGGCCGACAAGGGCCGTGAGGAGCGAGACCATAGCGGTCAGGAGCTTCACGAGCTCGGTGAAATCGGTCATGGGCATCACCTCCCATCAAATGGAGGGCTCTGCCCGGCACGAGGGCTGCCGACAGCAAGGACGATTCTATCAGAGCGGCTGACTCCCGCCCGATCTTACCATCCCACCGCGCATGTGCAAAAAAGAGGGCCGCCAAACAGCGACCCTCCAGCGAAAGTGCATCTATTTTAGGTGTGACGTTTTATCAAATTATCTAATTTGATAGTTGCAACGCCATGTTTCTACGGATCCAACCCCAATAGCTTGAACCTGAGAAAAATATTCACCGTTAGAACCGGTAGCGCGAGTATTAACCCAAGTTGGCGCTAGAGTACTATAGGAATTAGGAAAAGATAGCGACTTGTAATCCCTATATACAATTCGATCTTTTACTTCACGACCATTCAATAGTCCCGTAAAGGTCCAATATACATTCAAGACCCTTTCGCTGTTTGCACGGCGAACAGTGGAGCTGGAAACATATAGAAGATCATTAGATAGAGAAGCAACCGGTTGAACATCGTTTCTCATATTGCAGACAATCCCGTCCGCAAAGCCAGCAGTCGGAAAACACAAACAAACAAAAAGGAAGAAAGAACCTAGAATTGCTTTGAACTTCATGCTATGCATATGAGCCACCCACAATCGAATCAACGCGTTTGATAGTTGCACTGAAATACTTTCATAAGCCCGTCACCCTTGCATGTGGGACAAGTGTAAACAAAACTTGTTCGACATGTATCCGGATAAATACGGCTGTAGCTATTCTTGAAAGTTAGTCGCTTATAAGTTGGATCCTTTAAGGGAATATTATGCGCAACGTTATTAAAACAATAGAACGAATAATACGTATCAAGGACGTCTTCTTGCATGGCACGCCTTGCTATAGAGATTTCATCAAACAACGAAACTTCTGCGTAAGACGCGGTGATAGACACATCGTGATTTACTGTCAAACCAAAAGATGGAGTCACAGCCAAAAAAGCTGATAAAAGGACAGTTGATGCTGAAAATAACATTAACTTACGAATAACGGATTTTACTGCCATGACTCCTCCAATCCTATTGGATAAAACTGTTATTATATTAATATATCTGTATCAGCACTTGAAAGGAGTGACCGATGAGCGGTAGAAGAATCGTCTTGAATGTACTTATGGCAGTAGCACTGGTAACGCTCTTGGTCTTCTCCTACTCATACGTGAATCACCCAAAATTTGGATATGTTTTATACGCAGTGTTTTCCGGCGAAATAACTTACAACACCATAGGCTTCATTGACGCAATCTTTTTCTATGTAGTCGGCCCCTTATCAATCGAACTGGTCACTTTTGTTGTCTGCTTCAATCTGAATCAACGAAGCCAGACTCATTCAGCGACTTCGGCGAAACAAGGAATCAATCCCTTTGTCATAAAGATAATCCTGCAAGTTACGACAGTGTTAATTATCGCCCTGACCGCAACAAACATTTTGAAGTATGAGTACGGACTCGTCGCAAGCTGCCTCATGGCAATTGTCACAGGTATAGCGGTTTCGCATACGAATCCGGCAAAGAAGCAGCTCAACTAACAGGCCTATTTGGAATCCGAATCGTCCATGGAGCCGTCGATGCCGGTTTTGGTGTCGTCCGTATTGGAATGGTCATCCTTGGGGCTTATAGGACACATTTTGTCCTATAAGCCCCGATCAATCCATACTCCTCATCCTCGCCGAATTGCGAGCATGGCAGAATCGGCACTGGATGGCAGCGCGCTAGGACGTGTCCGCGGAGTTACCCCCTGTTTTTATCGTAACAGTTGATTCTAGGGACGTTTCACTGTGCCCCTTTTGGCAATTTCCTGTGTCCTTTTTGGAAACTCGAGCGCCTATCTGACCGATGGGAAAGATTTAGCGAATTTAGGTGTACCACTTTGTGTTAGTTTGTATTTTAGACAGTATTTGTGATACGATTTGTTTCAATCAGTAGTGGTACGAATTCGCTTGTTCAACGAAGGAGGTAATTGTCTATGGCAGTGGCCGAGGAGAAGAAAAGAATCCAGGTTACTCTGCCTCTCGAAATTTGGCGTGATCTCGATGACTACGCGAAGAGTCGCGGTGTAGCTAAGTCGTCTATGGCGGCGATCGCTATCGCCGAGTTTTTGGAGCGTGTTAAAGAGCAAAAATAGATATGAAAAAAGCCCCCTAACCGCCAAGTAAGAAGGGCTTCTTTCATGTTCAAATGTGGCTTTCTGGCCTGTTACCTGCAATCCTAGCACACGTATGCTTCGATTTGGGCCCCTATGTTGAAGTACTACCAAAATACTATGGCATCACTTCGGCTGATGGCTAGATAGCCTCAACGAGAGGCTAGTTTATGGATACCAAAAATTTAAAACCGGATGTGGGCGGTGGCTATCCGTGGGACACGGATAGCCACCCGTCCGGTCCCGCAAACCCGTCTGGAATGGGGACGGCGTCCGATTTCGCGAATCAGGCCGTCACAGATGCCGCCATGGCCAATAGTGAGAGTCACCGCGAGGTACTTCGCCGGGCATCGGATGAATCGTCCCGTGTCGCCCACATGGTGCAGGATATGGTCAGCGAGAAGGTCGCGATCATCAAGCCGCCATGGATGCTCGAGCTCGGTCTGCCTAGGCTCGACACCGATATTATGGGGCGGATTTGGTCGTTCCAGCGCAAGGACGTCTACAAATCAACCTGCTACATCAGCCTTGCCACCATGGCGGCTGACGTCAAGTCGGATCGCTCGAATGTTAAAAAGAGAATCGACAAGCTTGTCGAACTCGGTCTTTTGATTAAGTCGCCGCGCGGGAATAACAAATCGGTTGAGTACCGGCTCGATATGACGGCGATCGCTAAGCGCAGACTCGAAGTCGAGGAGGGCAAGAAAAAGCAACGTGCTGAGAATTCGGCGAAACGCAAAGCTCAGTGGGACGCAAAGCATTCTGCCTAGTTTGAAGGGCTATGGGTTCATACAACCCATAGCCCTATTTCTTTTCCTTACAAACTATGGGTTAAACCAACCTACAATCTAACTATGGGTTGGTTTAACCCATAGTTAGACGAAAAATAATTTTATTGATAGGGGGTTAAATAACGGTTCTTCAGCAAGTCTATCGGTTAGGACAACCCATAGACTTGCTCACAGGGATCGCGGATGCTTTTCTGTGACGGTAGAGCTATGGGTTGAAAGAACCCATAGAAAATTTAAGCCACTTTTCCGGCTATGGGTTAATTCAACCCATAGAAAGCGATCGGAAAACGCCAAAAAGTACCGAAATAGTTATTTCAACCCATAGTTTGAGCCTGTGTTAACCTGGGCCAACTTATCAACTATGGGTTGTCTCACGAGACTATGGGTTGAAATAACCCATGCCAACTATGGGTTCAGTTAACCCATGCACTATGGGTTGAAATAACCACAACTATGGGTTGAAATAACCACAACTATGGGTTCATACAACCCACCAAGTCTGACTAGAGTGAATTAGATTCACTTAGTCTGAGCTCAAGAGGGAAACAGAGAAATCCACCAGAAAGCATTTAATAATCGAACGATATACAAACAAGAAAAGCCATCGTCCTTGCCCTCCGCTCACTGCGTTCGCTCCGCGTCACTACCGCTCCTTGGCGCTCGCTACGCTCGCCCTCCGGTCGCCTACCGCTCCCTGCGCGTCGGCTACGCCTCCTTGCCCTCCGTTCGGCTATGCCTCACTCCGCGTCGCCTTTGGCTCCTTGGCATGGCCTTCGGCCAAAAGTGTGGGGGCTAACGCCCCAGCTCCCCGACTACGTCGCTGTCAGTCCTAAACGCCGGCGTCGCCTTCGGCTCCCCGGGCGAACCAATCCCACTTAGTTGCAAGCCCTACAATTCGGCAATGACGCCGAATCCGTTTTCCGGTTGATCTGGATACCGACATTTGGTCAACCTCGCTTCAATTACCGGCAGGGAGCTACAGAATCGAAAATAAGACGTCCTGTCGGTGAGGTCCGACCGTTTTCTCACTGATAGATAAAACGGGGTCTTAAATCGGCTCTCAGTGGCCAAAGTAAAAGAAAAACGGGCGAACCAAAGTCCACCCGTTCAAAATACGTATCAATGACCCTGTCGAGCGTTGCCGCAAGGTGAGAAGCAGGTGGCCTCTACTTGGTTACTTGATTATAATACCACAGAGGCCCCCCACTGTCAACCGTATTTCTTATTTTTTGTTTTTGATTTCATCCAAC